>JAUSLF010000045.1 GCA_030646695.1 Nitrosomonadaceae bacterium | reverse complement strand
TGCGAACACGTACAGCGGGGGTACGACGCTCAGTAGCGGAACATTAAACATCAACAACGCCACGGCACTGGGTGCGACTGCGGGGGCATTTACCATCAGTGGCGGCACGATCGACAACACCAGTGGTGGGGTGATCACGCTGAGCAATAACAACGCACAGAATTGGAACGGTGATTTTACTTTCACCGGCACCAACAGTCTGAATATGGGTACGGGGGCGGTGACTCTTGGAGCTACCCGGCAGGTCACGGTCAGTGCGAATAATCTGACTGAAGGCGGCGTGATTGGAGGCGCTTTCGGTTTGACCAAAGCCGGTGGCGGCACGCTGATGCTCTCGGGGGCGAACACCTACACGGGGGCGACCACAATCAATGCGGGGGTGCTGAGCGTGAGTTCGCTGGCTAACGGAGGTTCGGCCAGCAACATCGGCGCCTCCACCTTTGCTGCGGCCAATCTTACTCTCGGCGGCGGCACCTTACAGTACACCGGCGCGAGCGCTTCGACCAACCGCAACTTCACCTTGACTGCTGGCACCACCTCGTCGATTGACGTGACGGCAAATAACCTGACGCTGGCGGGTGCGAGTACCAATACCACTGGCGCGCTGACCAAGCTCGGTACAGGCACGCTGACGCTCTCGGGTGCGAACAGCTATAGCGGGGCGACGACGCTCGGGGCGGGGACGCTCAACGCGAACGCGAGCGCGGCGCTCGGGGACGGCAGTGCGACCAACACGCTGATCTTCACGGGCGGTACGTTGCAGGCGGGGGGCACGATCACGTCGCTGGGCACGCGGACGGTGACCTTGACCAGCACGGGGCTCATCGACACCAACGGCAACAGCGTCAGCATCGCTGGAGTGATGAGCGGGGCGGGCGGGCTGACCAAGAGCGGCACGGGCACGCTGACGCTCTCGGGCACGAACACGTACACGGGTAAGACGAGCATTCAGGCTGGCACGGTGAGCGTGGGGTCGCTCAACAGTGTTGGTGGTGTGAGCAGCAACCTGGGCGCGCCGGGGACGGTGGGCAACGGGACGATTGATTTGGGCAGTGGCACGACCACGGGCACGTTGCTGTACACGGGCACGGGGGAAACGACGGATCGAGTGATCAATCTTGCGGGCACGACGGGTGGGGGCACGATTGACCAATCCGGGACGGGGCTGCTGAAGTTCAGCAGCGCGTTGACGGCGACGGGGGTAGGCAGCAAGACGCTCACGCTGCAGGGGTCTACGGCGGGCACTGGTGAGGTTGCTGGCGCGATCGTGGACGGCAGCGGCACGATGGGGTTGACCAAGGCGGGCACGGGCGCCTGGACGCTCTCGGGTGCGAACACGTACAGCGGGGGTACGACGCTCAGTAGCGGAACATTAAACATCAACAACGCCACGGCACTGGGTGCGACTGCGGGGGCATTTACCATCAGTGGCGGCACGATCGACAACACCAGTGGTGGGGTGATCACGCT
>JAUSLF010000040.1 GCA_030646695.1 Nitrosomonadaceae bacterium | reverse complement strand
GGAATCAAGACAAAGAAGACGCTCATTATGATCAGCTCAAGTTAGGTATGTGAGTCAGCGCCTTCAGGCGCTTCATATTTTTGCCCCTTTGAGGGGCTAACAAAGATAAACCCCCGGCTTTGCCGGGGGTAACTTAATTTAATGGAAGTGTCTGTAAGCATATTAACCACCCGATATTCGCTGCACTATTTGTCGCTTGTCTGCAAAATTGCCAGAAATGCTTCCTGCGGAATTTCCACATTGCCTACCTGTTTCATCCGTTTTTTCCCCGCTTTCTGCTTCTCCAGCAGTTTTCGTTTGCGACTGATGTCGCCACCGTAGCACTTGGCAAGCACGTTCTTGCGCAACGCCTTGATGCTTTCCCTGGCAATGATGTGTGCGCCAATGGCAGCCTGTACTGCGATATCGAACATTTGCCGCGGAATCAATTCACGCATTTTCTGCGCCAGCGCACGCCCGCGGTACTGGCTGTTGGTACGGTGTACGATCAGTGACAATGCATCTACTTTTTCACCATTAATGAGTATATCCAGCTTTACCAGATCGGAGGCGCGAAATTCCTTGAACTCATAATCCAGCGAGGCGTAGCCGCGACTGGTAGATTTGAGTTTGTCAAAAAAATCCATGACGACTTCGTTGAGCGGCATTTCGTAAGTGAGCATCACCTGCCTGCCTAGGTATTGTATGTTTTTCTGCAACCCGCGCTTGCTGATGCAGAGCGTGATAACCGAGCCGACATACTCCTGCGGAACCAGTATGGTAGCGGTAATAATTGGTTCGCAGATCTCCTCTATCTTGGAAGGATCGGGCATTCTTGACGGGTTCTCAATTTCGGTCACCGTGCCATCGCGCATCACTATCTGATACACCACCGTCGGCGCAGTAGTGATGAGATCCATATCGTATTCCCGCTCCAGCCGCTCTTGCACGATATCCAGATGCAACAGGCCGAGAAAGCCGCAACGGAAACCAAATCCTAGCGCCTGGGATGTTTCTGGCTCGTAGTGTAATGAGGAATCATTGAGTTTCAATTTCTCCAGTGCGTCACGCAAAGCATCGTACTGGTTGGACTCAATCGGGTAAAGTCCCGCAAAAACCTGCGGTTTGATTTCTTTGAAGCCAAGCAACGGCTGAGTGGCAGGACGATCTGCCAGAGTCACGGTATCACCCACCTTGGCAGATTTCAGTTCCTTGATGCCGGAAATAATGAAGCCAACTTCGCCTGCGCTTAACGATTCCCGGGGTTGGGATTTGGGTGTGAATACGCCGACCTGCTCGCACAAGTGAACGGTTTTGCTGGCCATGAGCAGAACCTTATCTTTCGGTCTGAGCATCCCATCCACCACTCGCACCAGCATCACCACCCCGACATAATTATCAAACCACGAGTCGATGATAAGCGCCTTTAGCGGAGCAGCAGGATCCCCCTTCGGTGCGGGGATACGTGTGATCACCGCTTCCAGGATGTCCTGCACCCCTTCGCCAGTTTTGGCGCTGGCACGCAGCGCATCTTGAGCATCTATACCGATAATGTCTTCTATCTCTGCAATCACGCGTTCCGGTTCGGCTGCGGGCAGATCAATCTTGTTCAGCACCGGCACCACTTCCACGCCTTGCTCGATGGCGGTGTAGCAATTGGCTACAGTCTGGGCTTCCACGCCTTGCGAGGCGTCTACTACCAGCAACGCGCCTTCACAGGCTGCCAGAGAACGCGACACCTCGTAAGAAAAATCTACGTGACCGGGAGTGTCAATCAGATTCAGTAAATAGGTATTACCATCGCGTGCTGTATATTTCAGCGCAGCGGTCTGTGCCTTGATGGTAATGCCACGTTCCCGTTCCAGATCCATCGAATCCAGTACCTGCGCCCCCATTTCCCGCTCCGAGAGACCGCCGCATAGCTGGATGATGCGATCTGCCAAAGTGGACTTGCCGTGATCGATATGAGCGATGATGGAAAAATTACGGATGTGCTGCATCAGGGGTCAGAGGCCGGTAATCAGGGAAATGGTGGTCGAGAGCTGCGCCAGGGAAACTAAAAAAGGGCACATGCTGTGCCCTCTTGAAAGTTTCTGGCTTGATCCCGCAAGTATCGCCAAAATTCAGCTTTACTCAAGAAGTGCGCATTCTAGCGAATTCTGGAGAAATAAGCATCTAGCGCGATAGGGTCGAGATGGTAATGACAGATTTCTTCTCCGTCTGCCACCAGCACCGGAACTCGCTCACCGTAACGTGTCACCAGTTCGGCATTGCTGTCTATATCCACCACTTCGAGCCGAAAGGGAAGCCGTGCCTGCAATTCATGTAGCTTGGCAACCATGTCCCGGCATAGATGACAGTGTTCACGGCCATACACAACCAAGGCGACTGACCCCGGCATGGCCGGCTTACTTGTTGTCGCTGTCATTGAGTTTCATGGTAATGAAGGTGGCGGTACCACCACGCCGCACCAACAACGCAATATTGCGCCCTTTCTCGACTTTTCCGAGTAGTTGGTTGAATTGTTCAACAGTTTTTACGCCCTGATTATTGATGCTGAGAACTACATCACCTGGGCGTATGCCGGCACGGCTGGCAATACCCAACTGCATGTCTTCCACCAGCAGACCATTGTCTATTTCCAGTTGTTTTTTTTGCTCAGTGGTAAGTTCGCTTAGCGTAAGCCCGATGCGATTGAATGTTTCGGGTGCTTTACTGCCCCGTTTACCGCCGCGACTGGCAGCTTTCTCATCCGCTGGAATTTCGTCCACCGTTACGGTTATTTCCCTGATGGAACCGTTGCGCCACACCTGTACCAGCACCTTGGACCCCGGTTTGGTGGCACCTACAATGCGTGGCAGGTCACTGGAGGTGGTTATGGTTTTGCCGTCGAATTTCAGGATCACGTCTCTTGCTTCTATCCCCGCCTTCTCCGCCGGGCCGTCTTTCTGCACTGCGGCCACTAATGCGCCGCCGGGTTTGGCCAAGCCGAACGATTCGGCCAGTTCCTTGGTCATCTCCTGAATCATCACACCGATCCTGCCACGACTTACCTTGCCACTGGCGATTAACTGATTGGAGATTTCGGTAGCCACATCGATAGGGATGGCAAACGACAATCCCATGAAGCCGCCAGTGCGACTGTATATCTGTGAGTTGATGCCGACTACTTCACCCTTCATGTTAAACAACGGGCCGCCGGAATTTCCAGGATTGATAGCTACATCCGTCTGGATGAAGGGCACGAAGTTTTCCTGCGTCAGTGACCGTCCCTTGGTGCTGACGATACCGGCGGTCACGCTGTTATCAAACCCAAAGGGTGAACCAATCGCCACCACCCATTCGCCAACCTTGAGTTTGCTGGGGTCACCCTGGGTTACTTTGGGCAAACCAGCGGCTTCGATCTTGAGAAGAGCGACATCGGTCCTGCGGTCGGCACCGATTACTTTAGCGCGGAATTCGCGCTTATCGGTCAGTTTGACCGTAATTTCATCAGCAGATTCGATTACATGCGTGTTGGTCAGGATGTAGCCATCGGTGCTGATAATAAAACCGGAGCCCAGTGATCTGGACTCAAACTCCCGGGGAGCGGTATTGGGTGGCATGTGGCGGCGGAAAAATTCAAAGAATGGATCATCCTCCGGAATATTCGGAGTCCCCGGGAAAGTCCGATTAGTGAGTGTATTTTGCGTCTGGACAGTGCTGATGTTCACTACCGCAGCACCTTGCTTCTCAACCAGATCGGTGAAATCGGGCAATTCTCTGATTTGCGCAGAAGCAACCGAAGACAGCCCGAACAATATCATCAGAATAAATTTGTACATCATTTGACTTTGTAGTTGATTACCGAGTTACCGATTTGCATTACCGTTGCTGGCGGGACTTCACCCACTGTTGTCACCATATTATCCGCCACTGTGCGGGTATAAATATTGATCGCACCGTAGCCAGAGGAGAGTCCTTGAACTGGCGGCGGAGAATTTTTCTCCACTGGTTCGATAAATACCGACACCGCAGCGAGGCCATCTGACAGCGCAATGTGACCAACCGGTGTTGATTTTCCGGAAAGAGTGCGTTTCATCTCAATGATTTTCTTGAATCCTGCTGGAGGATTGCTGACCTGCCAGCCGAGTTTTCCGCTTCCCATCGTGGAAGATACCAAATTGGTAATGCGCCACTCGCCAGTTTTCGCAGAATATTTTGGTTTCAACATTTCCTTGTCTATCTCGCCACCAATCTTCAGCTGGGTAAAAACAAACTGCTCTACCACACGCCCTTTGTCCATTACCGCAGCTTTAAGCAGCAGGCCAGTGTGGGCATCCACCCACAGTTTATGGCCATAGCGCATGTCATCCCTAGGTTCCAGCACAATTACCTGACATTCGTAATCGCTGATGCGCTCTGATTCGCCTTTGCTAACAATGTAACTATCATGGAGATTGCTCAGTGGTTCAGGCAAAAGTGCAGGGAAAACTTTTCGCAGCCAGCGTTTCTCGGTCACAATGGTTTTGCTCTCCGGCAAATAACATCGCATCTCATCATTGTTGCGGATGATCTCGCGAGGTGAGCCATCCAGCACCTCAATTTTTTCATGCTCGCCATCCTGATCCAGCATGTGGATGATGCGGGACGTCTCAATACGGTTACCGGAAGAATATATGAAGGTGCCGATATAGTTATGCTGACGGGGGGCAGCAGCCATTTTTTGCAGCAAGTTTAATACTTCTACGGAAGGATCAGATGAACTCTGTGCGAATATGGGCTGTACAACGCCGGATAGCAGCAACAAAGCAGCCAGTGCAGCCCTTGTCATCTGGCTGAATTTTCCCGCGATTCTGTGGCTGTGCGTATATAGGGTACTACGCCATGCATTGCCGGAGTGGCTGAAAATCCCCGGTGTGCCAGCAGATAGCCATTAATGTGAGCAGGGGCAAGGATTGAGCCTGCGACGGGGATAGAAATAGCGCCGGAAGTTGTCTGTACAGCTGGCTGAAGGACTGGTTTATTGCTGGCAAGATTCTCTTGCGGTCGATCCATGTTTTGCAAGCTCATCCATCCTACTACGGCTACCGCCGCTACCGAGGCTGCTGCTGAGAGAGCAAATACTTTAAATTTGTGTTCCATTGGCGACTGTGGTGCAAGTACGGTTGGTTCTGCGGCCAGCCTTGTACTAACGCGCTGGGTAATGTCGACGGATGTTATCGACTGCCGCAAGGCATCACCAATCAAATGGTAAGTCGCCCATTCGTCGCGTAACCCATCTGTTTTTTTGAGTTGCGTGATCGTGCCAGCGACATCTTCAGAGTCCAGTTCGCCATCCATCAACGCCGATATTTTACTTTTCATGCTACCACCTCTTGTCTTTACCGGTCCCCAGCATGGGCCGTAATTTCTCTGCTATCGTTTCACGAGCGCGAAATATTCGCGATCGCACTGTGCCGATGGGACAGTTCATGATGCTTGCAATTTCTTCATAACTCAGTCCCTCGATTTCTCTCAGGGTAATTGCCGTGCGCAATTCTTCAGGCAATTCCTGTAAAGTCTGGTTCACTGTTTCGGCGATCTGCTTACTCATCAGTTCACTTTCAGGGGTGTTCATTTCCCGTAGCTGACTGCCTTCCTCGAAGTTTTCAGCATCCTCACTGTCGAAGCCACCACTGGTAGTGGTGGGTGCCCGCCGCCCTTGAGTTACCAGGAAATTCTTTGCGGTATTAATGCCAATCCGGTACAGCCAGGTATAAAACGCGCTCTCGCCCCGGAACGACGGTAATGCCCGGTAAGCTTTGATGAAAGCCTCCTGGGTGACATCTTCTACTTCGGCGGCATCGCGGATAAACTGCGACAACAACCGGGCCAGCTTGCGTTGGTACTTGATCACCAGTAGATCGAAGGCTTGTTTATCCCCACGCTGTACGCGTTCTACCAGTTGCTGATCAATTTCCCGGTCACCCATGCTGCCCGTTCCCTGAATATTATGGTTTGTACTTGTGAATACCGCTGCTTCATGAGGCAGCGGATCAAGTATACCCGCTCAAGGGGTGATCCGGGAACTGCACGCGGCTTAACACGTATAGCCTGAACCAAGAGACAACAGATACCCTGGATTAGTTCACTCGATAAAGTGGTTATTCTAAAAAATCGGGATGGGAATACCAAGTCTGTTATGATTTTCGCTTGATGGTGAATGTAATTAACCCGGATTAGAATGTCTCAACTTGATTTTGATACGCTGATTATTGGCAGTGGTCTCGCTGGCCTTACGCTCGCACTCAATTTGGCGCAAACCAAAAAAGTTTGTCTTGTCACCAAACGAGCCCTGCTTGACAGTGCCAGCGGCTGGGCTCAAGGCGGTATTGCCGCAGCGCTATCGCAGGAAGATTCCCCCGATGCGCATATCCGCGACACCCTCGCCGCGGGTGCAGGATTGTGTGATGAGGCGGTTACCCGCTATGTAGCGGAAAATGGCCCGCGAGCCATTCAATGGCTG
The DNA here is from genome assembly GCA_030646695.1 of Nitrosomonadaceae bacterium. GTDB lineage: Bacteria > Pseudomonadota > Gammaproteobacteria > Burkholderiales > Nitrosomonadaceae > VFJL01. The sequence continues at coordinate 19,493 of JAUSLF010000040.1, read as the reverse complement.
ATCACCCAGGGAGTGCCCTTCACCCGCGATCAGAGCAACGAAACCGGTTATCACCTGACGCGGGAAGGCGGCCATAGCGTGCGCCGGGTGATTCACGCAGCCGATACCACCGGGCAGGCGGTACAACTGACGCTGGGCGAAAAGGCCCGCACCCACCCGAATATTACCGTGCTTGAGCGTCATGTCGCAATCGATCTCATCACCGGCGTGAAACTGGGTCACCCTGACAAAAGTGACAATCGTTGCTATGGTGCTTATGTGCTGGACAGCACGGCAGGCAGAGTTGACACCATCGCCGCACACAGTACGGTGCTGGCGACTGGCGGCGCTGGCAAGGTTTATCTCTACACCACCAATCCCGACACGGCTACCGGTGATGGTATTGCCATGGGTTGGCGCGCGGGCTGCCGCATCGCCAATATGGAATTCATCCAGTTTCATCCTACCTGTCTTTACCACCCCCATGCCAAATCGTTTTTGATTTCCGAGGCAGTGCGCGGTGAAGGCGGTTTGCTGAAACTCCCCGACGGCTCACGTTTCATGCCCTGGCACGATGAACGCGCGGAGCTTGCGCCACGCGATATTGTCGCCCGCGCCATCGACTTTGAAATGAAAAAACGCGGCTTGGATTGCGTTTATCTGGATATTTCCCACAAGCCTGCAAATTTCCTGCAAGAGCATTTCCCCAATATCTACGCTCGCTGCCTGGAACTAGGCATCGATATAACCAAACAGCCGATCCCGGTAGTGCCCGCGGCTCATTATACTTGCGGCGGTATCGTCACCGGCTGGGACGGCAAGACTGATCTGGACAACCTCTATGCCATCGGCGAAACCGCCCACACCGGACTGCACGGTGCCAACCGTCTGGCGAGCAATTCGCTGCTGGAGTGCCTGGTATTCGGGCAGGCGGCAGCCACAGATATTCTTCGTCTACCGTCCATGCCCGCTGTGCAACTGCCGCAATGGGATGAAAGCCGCGTCACCGACGCCGACGAGGAAATCGTTATTTCGCATAACTGGGATGAATTGCGGCGTTTTATGTGGGACTATGTAGGTATAGTTCGTACCAACAAACGCCTGCAACGCGCCCAGCATCGCATCAAGCTGCTGCACGAAGAAATCAGCGAGTATTACACCAATTTCCGTGTGACCAGCGATCTGCTGGAACTGCGTAACCTGGTGGATACCGCCGATCTTATCGTACAAAGTGCCATGCTGCGCCACGAAAGCCGCGGCCTGCACTTCAGCCGGGATTATCCCGATCTCCTGCCGCAAGCGCGGAATACGGTGCTGAAACGTTGACGCCTCAAGCCAGATTTCTCCACTTCCAGCGTAACAGTACCCGCAACTGTCTGAACTGCTCGGCATCTATGCCGTCTGCCAGAATTACCACGCTGCGGGTGAAAAACCCATCAGACGGTTTCAGGTTCAGCACTGTCAGATAAGGCGCAACAAAGCTGCTGCCAAGCAGCGTACAAATAATACGTTCACCATGCTGTGTCTCAAGCGCGCAGGACATTTCATCCGACAGCTCTAAAGCCACTACCGATCGCGGTGAGCGCAACAATGCATAGCGCCGCAAATAAAAAAATAAGCTGGCAGCGAGTATGGCGGTACCCAGTAGTTTGATCGTTGTCGGCAATGCCAGTGGCCACAACATGCCGATAGCGGCAAAATGGGCGAAACCCAGCATCGCAGCAAGGTGCAGAGAGGGTTCGAGACGGGCAGTGAGCAAAGGAATAGCCATGCCAGTTATCTTACTCCCTTGGTTGATCGTATAATCAGCTTTCCTCATCGAGCTACATTTTCCATATGAACTCTACCTGGCAGGCCTACCTGCAAGCCCGCGACGCAGTTATTCAAGACGGTTGCGTTACTCACTATGGCGATGCCGCTGCCGAACTCAAGTGTGCCCGCTCAGGTACGGTGCTGGCCGATCTCTCGCACTTTGGCCTGATCCATTTCTCCGGTGAGGATGCGCAGGCTTTCCTGCAGGGGCAATTGAGTTGTGATGTCAGAAAAGTAGACTTATCCAATGCCCAATACGGCAGCTATTGCACCCCCAAAGGCCGCATGCTGGCGAGCTTTCTGCTGTGGCACGATGACGGCTACATGATGCAATTACCATCAGCGCTGCAGGTGGCCATTCGCAAGCGTCTCGCCATGTTCATATTGCGCGCCAAGGTAGAGTTGGCCGACAACAGCGACACATTGGTACGCATGGGTGTAGCAGGAAGCCGTGCCGCCGCGCTGCTGGCAGAGGTTGTGGGTAAAGTTCCCGGCGCGCATCTGGGTGTGATTCACGCTCAGCAGGGCAGTATCATCCGTCTTGCGCAAGACCGTTTTGAACTTGTTATCCTGCCGGAGCAGGCACCTACGCTGTGGCAGCATTTGAGCAAAGAGGCCATGCCGGTGGGGGCGCCCTGCTGGAACTGGCTGGAAATTAAAGCGGGCATTCCTGTCGTCACGCCTGCCACTCAGGAACAATTCGTCCCGCAAATGGCGAATCTGCAAGCCATCGGCGGAGTGAGTTTTCAGAAAGGCTGTTATCCGGGACAGGAAATCGTTGCGCGCACCCAGTATCTGGGCAAGATCAAGCGCCGCATGTATCTGGCCAATATCCAATCGGTCAAGCCTGTTGCGGCCGGGGATGAATTATTCAGCGCCGATATGGCAGAGCAATCCAGCGGCATGGTGGTCAACGCAGCCCCTTCGCCTGATGGCGGCTTCGATGTGCTGGCGGTGATACAGGCAAGCAGTGTCGAGGCCGGTAAAATTCACTGGCAAACGCTGGATGGTCCCGCGCTGGAGATGATGCCGTTACCCTATTCGCTCTGAGGCAGCGAGAGGGTTCAAGGAGATAGGTCAGCAAAGAACCGCTCCACTTCGGCCAGGTCGCGCGTGCGCTTCATCGGCGGCAAGCTTTGCCAGATTTTCTTGCCGTAGGACTTGGTGATGAGGCGTGGGTCACAGATCATCAATACCCCGCGATCGGTTTCGTCGCGGATCAATCGCCCCGCACCTTGTTTCAGGTTAATGACGGCGCGCGGCAGTTGATATTCCATGAAAGCATTGCGCCCCTCCTTGTTGATTTTCTCGATGCGTGCCGACAGTACCGGATCATCGGGCGGTGCGAACGGCAGTTTGTCGATCACCACCAGCGACAATGCTTCGCCGCGCACGTCCACTCCTTCCCAGAAAGATTGGCTGCCGATCAGTACTGCATTGCCCAGTTTGCGAAAACGCTCCAGCATATCGGAACGCGAACTCTGCCCTTGCAGTAATATGGGGTAATCGAGTTGTTCGCGCTCGAACGCTTCCAGCAACAATTCATGCACCCGCTGCGTTGCCCGCAGACTGGTGCACAAGAAGAAGGCACGGCCGCGACTGGCCTTCAACACCGGCAGCGCGGCTTTCACCACCTCTTCGGTGTATTCACGGCTGCCGGGTTCAGGCAAGCCGGGTGGTACGTAGAGTAGGGCTTGATTAGCGAAATCAAATGGGCTGTTCCAGCAGGCAGACTGTGCCGTAGCCAGACCCATTTCGCCGTTGTAATGCGAGAAATCGCCTTTCACCGCCAATGTTGCAGAAGTGAATATCCATGCACGCGGCGAGGCGCTCAACTGTTTGTTGAATATCTCCGCAATGGACAATGGCGTGGCATTGAGTTGCAGCGCGTGGCTGAATACTTCCAGCCAGCGTACAAATCCTTCGGCCTCCGCTTGGTCGCGCCAGTGTTTTATGCTGGCAGAGATTTCGCGCGCTCGTTGCCAGCAGTTTTCCAGCCCTTCAGAACGCTCTGCCTGGCTTTCCAGCAGTGCCGCCAACGCACTAAGTTTTTCCAGCAGATCATCCAGCGCACCACCAAACTTTGGATTCTTCATTACCGCAGCCAGCGGCAGGCGAGTGTTCTCGCCTTCGATGGTCAGGCGTAAATCGCGCGCCGCTTTCTCCATCGCGGCAATAGTATCAGGCAATGCAGTAAAATCCCTGGCACCCAGCAGTGCTTCGGTCTCAGTATCACGCGCAAGTTCCAGCAATTGGCTGGTGCTCACTGACTCGCCGAAAAACAGGCTGGCAGTTTCCGGTAACTGATGGGCTTCGTCGAAAATCACCGTGTTGCAGGCGGGCAATAGCTCCGACAGGCCTTCGTCGCGCAGCATCACATCAGCAAAAAATAAATGATGATTGACCACCACTACATCCGCTGCCAGTGCTTGTTTGCGGGCCTCCATCACGAAGCAATCCTTGTAGTTGGGGCAATCTGAACCAAGGCAATTTTCGCGCGTAGAAGTCACTTGCTGCCAGACTGCGGCGTTTTCTGGCACTTCACTCAGACTGCTTTTATCGCCGCTTTTGCTGACACCCGCATAGCGCTCAATCAATTTCAGATATTTCACTTCGTCGCGACTGGCAAAGCTGGTGCGTCCGTCCTGTAAGGTGCGTTCCAGATGATAATGGCACACGTAGTTGGCCCGCCCCTTCAGCAGTGCCACTGTAACCGGCGCTTTGAGTGCGGCGCGCACGGTGGGGATGTCGCGGGTGAAAAGCTGGTCCTGCAGTGTCTTGGTACCGGTGGAAATGATTACCTTGCCGCCCGCCAGCAGCGCTGGCACAAGATAAGCGAAGGTCTTGCCGGTACCGGTGCCCGCCTCCGCCACCAGAATGCGGTTGCCAGCGATGGTATCGGCTACCGTCTGTGCCATTGCCAGTTGTTGAGTACGCGCACGGTAGCCCGGGACAGATTGTGCCAGCGCGCCGCTGCTGGAGAAAAAGGAATCGAGATCAGGCATGGAGAGAGTTGCCGGCTACTGTGCCAGTAGACCTTTTTCTGGATAGATGGCATCGTATGTCAATACAATCTGCGGGTCCGGCAGGATCAGCCGCTTGGCTTTGTCTGCATAATCCAGCCGGCTGAGCATGTCCTTGACGATATTGAGCCGTGCCAGCTGCTTGTCATCGGCGCGCACAATCGTCCAGGGGGTTGTGAGGTTGTGGGTATGTGCCAGCATTTCATCGCGCGCCAGGCTGTACTGTTTCCATTTTTTGAGTGCATGGTTGTCAAGTGCGCTGATTTTCCATTGTGTGAGTGGATCCGATCTGCGCTTATCCAGGCGTCTCTTCTGCTCGGGTTTGCTGATATCGAGGTAGTACTTGAAGAGCTTGATACCAGAGCGAACCAGCATATGCTCGAACTCTGACACCGATCCGATGAATTCCTTGTATTCGGCTTCGGTACAAAAGCCCATTACCCGCTCGACACCTGCGCGGTTGTACCAACTGCGGTTGAACAGCACCAGTTCCTGGGCTACGGGTAGATACGGGACATAACGCTGAAAGTACCACGAACTACGGTCTCGATCAGAGGGTTTGCCGAGAGCCACAACCCGTGTTTCACGCGGACTTAAATGCTGAATAATGCGCTTGATCGTGCCGTCTTTGCCAGACGCATCCCGGCCTTCAAAGATGATCAGAATCTTTTCGTTGTACTTTATGAAATGTCGCTGCAGCTTGACAAGCTCAATCTGAAGCTTGCGCAGACTGTCCTCATAGGCTTCTCGAGATATTCCAGATGAGGACTTATTCAAATTATTTTCATCGATTTTCCTGCGCATGGCTGAGTACCTATTCAGAGATTCTAGACAGCAGCGCAGACTCTACCAACACATCAACGCCTGCTGCTGGTGCTATTGCTCGTGCAGGAATGTTTTTTCCGTTACGCCACTCAGCTACCGCTTCATGCTTGGATTCGCCGGCAACCAAAAATATCACTTGCCGCGAACGGCTCAACCGCACCGCACTCAGTGATACGCGCTGCGGCGGTGGTTTGGGTGCATTAAACACTGCCAGCGTGTCCGGTGAATCAAGTGCGCTACCCCACTCATGATCGGGAAACAGGCTTGCAGTATGGCCATCTTCACCCAACCCCAGCAGTACCAGATCGAACATGCCGACAGTGCGCAGCGTTTCGGTATATACGCGAGATGCTTGGCTTGCCCCAAGTTCACCCGGGATTATGTGCAACTGGGCTGTGGGTATTGGTACGTGATCGAGCCAGGCTTCTGCAGCCATGCGCGAGTTTCTGTTTGTATCGGTTGGCGGCAGGCAGCGTTCGTCGCTGAAGTAAATATGCCATGCGGACCAATCGCTGTGCGCGGCGCGCAATTGCCGATAAATCTCGCGTGGCGTTTCTCCGCCGGAGAGCACCAGATGGAACTGTCCGCGTTGCTGGATTGCCAGCGTAGCGCTGTCGAGGATTGCATCCAGTACCTTGTGGCGCAGTGCCGTTAGATCAGCGATTGCATGCCAGCGACACTGCCCGGGAGTAGTGAGATTGGTCACTTCGGCATGAACCACGCAGTCATCCATGCACCATCTGCATTCCAGAACTGGGTAGCAGGCACCAATAGGGGCAAGCTTACAGAAGACTCATGTTTTCTTCTGGAAAACTGGAACAGCTTCAAAAACGGAAGTTATACTGCACATAGAAAAGATCCGGCGAAACGCCTGGTTTTGTCTTCTGTAGAAAGTTGCCGGCCCACAGCTTGGAGTAACCAAGCAGAACATCTTGGTGACGGTTGACGTGGATATTGAAACGTAAGTCCAACTCATCGCCTACGTGGCTACCGGATTGACCGGTCGCATCCCGAGCGGAGCCGACACCAGCTGCGTTATATAAAAAATCCTGTTTATTTGCCAGGTAGAAGCGATGGTATTGGGCAATGAATGTGAACCATGGCTGCGGATGCAGAGTAAACTGGGCGTTGAAGTCGTGGATATTCTGCCGGCCTACCCGGTCTATGAAACCCAGGTAATAGTTCCCGAAGGGGAAGAGCTGGTTAAAGGTATTGCTATGACTGCCATCATTTGGGTTCTTGGTACCAGAGGCGAAATCGTAGCGGAGCCACATTTGCGGATTCATGGGCAGTGCGGCGAAACGATAACCGGCGCCAGAAGCTACCGCAAAAGCAGAGATAGCCTGGTTAGAACGTTGGCCAAACTGATACATGCCCTCCAACTCGTACAGAAAATTATTGGTATCCCCAATATATCGGCTCCCAATGGTGTGTACAAAAGAATTTCCCGTATTAAGGGTGCCTATAGCACTGGCTGCAACAGTGGAGTTATTGTTGTCCAGACTCAGGAAGTAGAGGTCGGCCGCATGGCCTCTCTGAGGTTTGTAAGTCCCCCACAAGCCATAGAAATTCCGGTTCGTATCCCAGTTATCAAAGCTTGATGGGCCGGAGGGGATCGTATTCATCGGCCGTACCCAGAATGCGTCCAGATCCAATTTTGGTGTGCGCCAGAAGGTTTTAACCCCCTGGAAAGTGCGGCGCGTGTTGACCCAATCCAGAGTAGAAATCAATCTCTGCGAGCCATACAGCAACTCCTGCCGGCCGACGCGAACATAGGCCTGGCCATCCTTCACGTTCGCTAACTTGATGTCCGCGAACAGATTCAGCATGTCAGTATGGTTAACGTCTATACCAAGCGGACTCAGGTTCTGAGAGAAACTGCGGGCATCGATACCCTCGGCAAAGAGCCGAACCTGATCCCGATACCACAGGTCGGCATGCAACCGGGTACGTACCAGGTTAAAGGTGTTGTCCTGATTGCTTAGGCGGCTGTCAGATTCATGTGCATGCCGGAACCAGAAGTTGCCCCCGAATGACAAGAGCCAATCGTCGCCCAGATGGATGCGTTTAACAGGGTCGAAAACATCCTTTTCATAGCCCGGCTTTGCCAGATAACGGAAATCGATGTCGAACGCAGGTGTAGTGAGCAGAGCGAACGGCGCGTAAGGGGCGACAGGCGGGCCCTTACGTTCATTTCCGGTGAGCAAATCCCAGAGGGAATAATAGCCGGGTCCTGATGGCGGTACTGTAAATACTCCCCCCCGTGGCGCAGGCGTCACGGGGGGAGCTTTGGACCAATCAAATTTGCTCTCGGCTACCGGAGTTGCTGCAGCGCTCTTGGGCGGAGCAGTTGGATTCGCCAGAACCTGAAAGGCCAAGCCCAAGATTCCTGCGCCCAGGAAAAATTTCGACAACCAACTACGCGCACCGGTTGCGCGGTGCTCCATTGGCTTAACGGTAATTATGGCTGGAGAAGGCAGAGGGCAGGGCAGGTTCATGGCTAAAGTTCCAGTAGAGTCCATCAGGCAGTTGTGCAATAAGATAAATCAAATGTAAATAGGATAAGCAGGTATGCAAATATAAAATTAAATAAGCAGAACAATAGCGACTGGCTGGGGACATGTCAACTGGGTTTCAGCAGTGCGTCTATCCCTGCTTGGGCGATTTGCGCATCCTGATTGGAGCGTACGCCGCTAACGCCGATCGCACCGATGAACTGTCCATCAACAATGATGGGCAGGCCTCCCTCGATCGGCAGGGTTCCGGGCAGAGCAAGATAGCGCATACGCCCCTCCGCAACATGCTCTTCCCATACTTTGGTAGGACGGCGGAAGGCGATGGCAGCACGGGCTTTCTGCAGCGCGACTTCGATACTGCCAAACTGGGTGCCATCAAGGCGTAGCAAATGGAGCAGGTGAGCCCCATCATCGACGATCGCAATCACTACCGGCCAGTCGTTGTGTCTAGCCTCTGCTTCTGCAGCAGCGGTGATTTTCTTTGCATCGTCCAGCGTGAGAGCAATCTTGCTATTCATCGGGAATGTCTGGGAAATAAGTTGCAACAGTAATTGACCGGGTTTAATTTCCACCAACAACAAGGCACGCCAGAGTTCCTCGGCGTGCCTTGCGGAATAACACAAATTTACAGCAGTGGCACGATCAGCAACGCAGTAATATTCATAATCTTGATCAGCGGATTGACCGCAGGTCCGGCGGTATCCTTGTAGGGATCGCCCACGGTGTCACCGGTTATGGCGGCCTTGTGTGCTTCCGAACCCTTGCCGCCGAAGTGTCCATCCTCGATGTATTTCTTGGCATTATCCCAGGCGCCGCCACCGGCAGTCATGGAAATAGCTACGAAAATACCGGTGATGATGGCGCCGATCAGTACACCGCCCAAGGCTACCGGGCCGAGCAGCAGACCAACAAGTACCGGCACCGCCACTGGCAGCAACGAAGGAACAACCATTTCCTTGATGGCCGCTTTAGTCACCATATCCACCGCTTTGGAATAATCCGGCTTGGCTGTGCCTTCCATGATGCCCGGAATTTCCTTGAACTGGCGGCGTACTTCCACCACCACCGAACTGGCAGCACGGCCGACAGCTTCCATCGCCATCGCCCCAAACAGGTAGGGCACCATGCCACCGATAAACAGGCCGATAATTACCATGTGATCGGACAAGTCAAAGGTTAGCATCTTGCCTTCGCTGGAGAGTGCATGAGTATAATCGGCAAACAATACCAGCGCGGCCAGACCGGCGGAGCCGATGGCGTAACCTTTGGTCACTGCTTTGGTAGTATTGCCGACGGCATCCAGAGGATCGGTGATATCGCGAATTTCTTTCGGCAATCCGGCCATTTCTGCGATGCCACCGGCGTTGTCGGTGATCGGGCCGTAAGCATCAAGTGCCACGATAATACCGGCCATGGACAGCATCGAAGTTGCAGCGATGGCGATGCCATACAGTCCTGCCAGTTCATGAGCACACCAGATTGAAAGACATACGACCAGCACCGGAGCGGCAGTGGACTTCATGGAAACACCCAGGCCGGCGATCACATTGGTGCCGTGGCCGGTACTGGATGCCTCCGCAATATGTTGCACTGGTCCATATTCGGTGGAGGTGTAGTACTCGGTGATCCACACCATGGCAGCGGTCAGCGCCAGACCGACCAATCCGGTAAGGTACAAATTCATCGCCGAGATATGCTTGCCGTCAATTACCACACCATCGCCCAACATCGTGGTAGTAATGGGATAGTAGACGATTGCTGCCAGTATGCCGGCAACTGCCAGGCCGCGGTAAAGCGCATTCATGACCTTGCCACCCTCACGTGCCTTGACAAAGTAACAGCCGATGATGGAGGCGATGATGGAAAATCCGCCCAGCACCAGCGGGTAGATTACTGCGTTTGCACTGGCAATTGGGTCGGTGATCAGCAATCCACCCAGCAACATGGTGGCGATGATGGTCACGGCGTAGGTTTCAAACAGGTCTGCGGCCATACCGGCACAGTCACCCACGTTATCGCCGACGTTATCAGCGATAACCGCCGGATTGCGCGGATCATCTTCAGGAATCCCGGCTTCAACCTTGCCTACCAGGTCAGCACCTACGTCGGCGCCTTTGGTAAAGATACCGCCACCAAGACGAGCAAAAATGGAAATCAGCGAACTACCAAAGGCCAGGCCCACCAACGCGTGGGTCGCATCCGCTGCAGTGGCGCCCAGACCGACGGTAAGAAAAGCGTAGTAGCCTGCCACGCCCAGAAGGCCCAGGCCGACTACCAGCATGCCGGTGATTGCCCCACCCTTGAAGGCGACATTAAGTGCAGCGTTGAGACCTTCTCTGGCGGCTTCTGCGGTACGCACATTGGCACGCACCGACACGTTCATGCCGATATAACCAGCAATACCCGACAGAAACGCACCGAGGGCAAAACCGATAGCGGTTTTCCAGCCCAGGGCGACAAAAATGGCCACCAGTAGAATCACACCGACGATGCTGATGGTAGTGTATTGCCGATTCAGATAAGCGGAAGCGCCTTCTTGAATCGCAGTGGCGATCTCGCGCATGCGCTCGTTGCCGGCTGGCAAACTCAGAATCCATTTAATCGAAAACGCTCCATACAGAAGCGCAGCCATCGCGCAACTGATTGCGATGATTAGACCATTACCCATTAAAATCTCCAATTGAAGTCAGACCGTCTGAGAATGCATACGGAATTTCGGCCCAATAATTCCGCATAACAGTTTGTACGTGAAACAAAAATACAAGAGTAAAGCATTGTTTTTAGGTGCTGCCGTCAAGACATACCAAACTTGATGAGACTCAAATTTTAAAATCACCCAGTTTTTTCTTGACTGCCACGTTCTTCAGCCGCACGTAATTGGGCAAACCATCCTTGTAAGGCGGATAGTCCTCACCTTTGATAAGCGGAGTCAGATATTCGCGGCATTTGTCAGTAATGCCAAAACCATCCTTGGTGATAAAGTTGCCAGGCATCATTTTTTCCACATTGGCAACTTTGGAGAGTTGCGCCATGCCGACTTTCCACTTGTAGGGTTTATTGGACAGGCGTTCTATCGTGGGCATCACCGAGTTATGGCCCTTAACGGCGAACTCCACGGCAGCCTTGCCCATCGCATAAGCCTGTTCAACGTCGGTTTTGGACGCAATATGCCGCGCGGCACGCTGCAGATAATCTGCCACACCCCAGTGATATTTGAGTCCCAGGCCATCCTTGATGATGTTTGCCACTACTGGCGCAACGCCACCTAACTGGGCATGGCCGAAAGCGTCGCGCAGTCCCTGGTCGGAGAGAAAGTTGCCGTCTGCGCCTTTCACGCCTTCCGACACCACCACCGAGCAGTAGCCGAATTTCTTGACGTAGCCGTCCACCTTGGCGAGAAATTTTGCTTTATCGAAAGCGATTTCCGGAAACAGGATGATGATGGGAATTTCACAGTCCTTGCTCGATGCCAGTCCGCCTGCCGCTGCAATCCATCCGGCATGGCGCCCCATTACTTCCAGCACGAATACCTTGGTCGAGGTTTTTGACATGCTGGCCACGTCAAAGCTCGCTTCGCGGGTGGATACGGCGATATATTTCGCCACCGAACCAAAACCGGGGCAGCAATCGGTAATCGGCAGATCATTATCGACAGTCTTGGGAACATGAATGGCCTGGATCGGATAACCCAGCGTATCGGCCAGTTGCGATACCTTCAGGCAGGTATCAGCGGAATCGCCACCGCCGTTATAAAAGAAATAACCGATGTTATGTGCCTTGAATACCTCGATCAGACGTTCATATTCGCGCCGGTTCTGTTCGAGGCTTTTCAATTTGTAGCGGCAGGAGCCGAACGCGCCGGAGGGCGTGTGACGCAGGGCTCTGATAGCCGCGATCGAATCCTTGCCAGTATCAATCAGATCTTCGGTCAGGGCGCCGATAATACCGTTGCGGCCAGCATAAATTTTACCGATTTTCCCCTTCTGCTTGCGCGCGGCTTCAATCAAACCGGCGGCAGATGCATTAATGACCGCGGTGACCCCGCCGGATTGGGCGTAAAAAGCATTTTTTGCAACCATAATGTTTTCTCCTGATTTATCCAAATCTTTGGCAGTCTTGCCGGTATAAACGCCGACGCGCTATTTACTATTGATCCGTTTTCGAATCAGAACCCGGCTAGGCTAAAGTCCGCGCGCAATCCTGATTTGCAGTTACTGCAGCGACGCGAAAATGTTATCGCGGATGTTTTCAACCGATCCGACGCCAGCAATTTTCACGTATCTGGGGGCGCCCTCTCCACCGTTAGCCGCCCATTTCGAGTAGTATTCTATCAATGGTTCAGTCTGAGCGTGATAGATTTCAAGCCGTTTTCTTACGGTTTCTTCCTTGTCGTCATCGCGCTGTACCAGGGGTTCCCCGGTCACATCATCCTGGTTTTCCGTCTTAGGCGGATTGAATAGCACATGATAAATGCGGCCTGATGCCGTATGGTTGCGGCGGCCCGACATACGCTTGATGATTTCTTCGTCAGCCACGTCGATCTCAATCACGTAGTCGATCGGTACCCCTGCGGTTTTCATCGCATCAGCCTGGGGAATGGTGCGGGGAAAACCGTCAAACAGAAATCCCTTGGCGCAATCTGCTTGGGCAATGCGTTCTTTCACCAGATTGATGATAATGTCGTCGGGAACCAATCCCCCCGCGTCCATGATTTTCTTGGCGGCAATGCCCAGTTCGGTGCCTGCCTTGACCGCAGCGCGCAGCATGTCGCCGGTGGAAATCTGCGGGATACCGAAATGTTCTTTGATGAAATTGGCTTGTGTGCCTTTTCCCGCACCGGGACCGCCTAATAAGATGATGCGTATGATTCCTCTCCCTTTTCTAAATAAAACTCCCCGCGGGAATGGCGGGGAGTGGGTGCTCGTTTCAGCGACGCCCGGAATTATATCGCAAACAGGCTGAATTCTCGAGCTTTTTACTGCTTGTATAATGTGATCGCCCGCATCCTTGCGATAGGCGCGGTCTAACCAATCAACAGAGGCAGACGATGAAACAACTATTGCGCTTTATGGGTTCAGCAGTGATGGCCGTCATGCTGTCGCTGGGTGTTATGCCACTGGCAGGGGCGCATGAGCCCGGTGCCCATGTGCATGGCCTGGCTACTCTGGAAGTTGCGATCGATGGCGCGGCAGTACAGATCAGTCTGGACAGCCCGCTGGACAATCTGCTGGGTTTCGAGCACGCGCCGCGAAACGAGAAAGAACGGCAGTCAGTCAAAGCCATGGCGTTGAAGCTCCATCAAGCCGACACCTTGTTTGTCTTAACACCCGCAGCTCAATGCCGGCTGGAATCGGCCAGACTGGAATCGGCGGTACTTGCACCCGGCTTGCTGGCACCTGCCTCGGATTCTGGCAAGAGCAGTGACACACCCAGAGCCGATTCATCCGATGTACATGCAGAGCTGGCAGCAACCTGGCATTTCCAGTGTGCGGTGCCACAGGCTTTGCAGGGGGTCGAGGTGCGCTTATTTCAGCAGTTTTCCGGCCTCAAACGGATTGATGCCGCTGTAGCCGGACCCAAAGGTCAGTCAAGCGCAAAGCTCTCACCCAAGTCCACTCGATTGAAGTGGTAAGATTCTGGCATGCGCCAGCTTGTGATCGACATTCAGAACCTGATTTTCCAATGGCCCGGCAGACAAGGCTTCCGGCTTTCGATTCCCAAGTTTCAGGTGGAACGTGGAGAACGCGTTTTTTTGCAGGGCGCGAGCGGTAGTGGCAAGAGTACGCTGCTGAGCCTGCTGGGTGGAGTAATGGTGCCGCAGCAAGGCCAATTGCACGTGCTCGATACCGACCTGACGGCACTGTCGTCGAGCATGCGTGACCGCTTCCGCGTTGACCATGTGGGCTTGTTGTTCCAGCAATTTAATCTGGTACCTTATCTGTCGGTGCGCGAGAACGTGCTGTTGCCCTGCCGCTTCTCGCAGCGCAGGCGGGAGCGGGCACTGGAATCGGCTGATACACTCGAACAATCCGCAGACCGGCTGCTCAATCAACTGGGGCTGGATCTGACTTTGGCGCGGCAACCGGTAACGGCATTGTCGGTTGGCCAGCAGCAGCGCGTAGCAGCGGCTCGTGCCCTGATGGGGCATCCCGAACTGATCATTGCCGATGAGCCGACCTCGGCACTGGATGCAGACCGGCAGGCAGAGTTTCTCGATGTACTGCTGGGGCGCTGCAACGACGAGGGTGTCACCCTGATCTTCGTCAGCCATGACCAGCGCCTGGCGCACCACTTCAACCGCAGCGTCAACTTGAGCGAATTGTGCGCAGTCACCGGGGAGGCGGCATGAGGCCGCTGCTGTTCCTCGCCTTTGCCAGTGCCTGGAACCGGCGCGCCACGCTGGGGTTGATGGCGGTCAGCATTGCACTTTCAGTCATGCTGTTGCTGGGGGTCGAGCAGTTGCGCACCCAGGCACGAGAGAGTTTTTCGCAATCCATCTCGGGAACCGACCTGGTGGTGGGTGCGCGTACCAGTCCGATCCAGCTCATGCTTTATGCCGTGTTTCGCCTGGGGGATGCAACCCACAATATCCGCTGGTCAAGTTTTCAGACGATGGCAGAGCATCCGGCCGTGGCATGGGCAGTGCCGATTTCACTGGGAGACTCGCATCGCGGTTTTGCAGTGGTTGGCACCACCAGCGCTTATTTTGAACATTTTCGTTATGCCGAGCGCCGCTTGCTGGCGTTTGCTTCCGGCAAACCCTTTGCGGATATTTTCGATGCGGTGGTGGGTGCAGATGTCGCCGAACAGTTAGGCTACCAACTGGGTGACAGCATCGTTCTCAATCATGGCGCAGGAGGCATTGGCCTGACGGAGCATGCCGACAAACCGTTCAAGGTGTGCGGCATTCTCAAACGCACCGGCCTGTCGGTAGATCGCAGCGTCCACATCAGTCTTGAGGCCATCGAGGCGATTCATCTTGATTGGCAGGGTGGGGCACCGATGCCGGGGTTATCGATCCCGGCTGAATATGTACGCAAATTTGATTTGGTTCCAAAGGAAATCACCGCAGCCTTCATTGGGCTAAAAAGCCGGGCAGGGGTTTTCCAGATGCAACGCTATATCAACCAGTACAAGGCCGAGCCGTTGCTGGCAGTTCTGCCCGGAGTGGCACTGGATGAACTCTGGTCCATCGTCAGTATCGTTGAAAAATCACTGCTGGCCATTTCCGCACTGGTGGTGGCAGTCGGTCTCAGCGGTCTGGTGGCTGTGGTGCTGGCCGGGCTCGGCGAGCGCAGGCGTGAACTGGCGGTTCTGCGCTCGGTAGGCGCCGGTCCGCGCGTGGTGTTCATGCTGCTGGCCATCGAAGGGTTGATGGTAGTGGTGGCGGGTTCGTTGCTCGGCCTGCTTGGTTTGATTGCACTCAGCGTATTTGTCACACCGATGCTGGAAACACACTTGGGGATTTCTCTGGCAACATGGACGTTATCGGCTGAAGCCTGGCAACTGCTGCTGCTCGTGATGGCAACGGGATTCCTGGTCAGCTTGATACCTGGCTATCGCGCTTACCGCATGTCCCTGGCCGATGGCTTAACGCCAAGATTATGAAAAACATGACTATCTCTTTGTGCCTCAAACAACCATACCGGCTCCCGGCTCTTCTGCTTGCCGGGCTGTTAATTTTTACTGCGCAGACAACAACTGCTACCGACTACAGCGTGGGTGAGCGGCTGCCGTCCTCTCCCGCGAAAAACGCGGGCAAAGCAACACCTCCAGCAACTCCCTCAACAACTTCGGCAACCACTTACAAGGAAATAACCTGGGATGACCTGATGCCCAAGAACTGGGACCCGATGGCTCCGTTAAAAGGGTTGAAGCTGGACAATCTCAGAGACGGTGATCCGCGCGCGATCGAGGCGCTGGAGAAGATACGCGAAGCCTGGAGCAACGCACCGATTGAGCCTGCCCTGAATGGCGCGCGCATTCGTCTGCCGGGGTTCGTGATTCCTCTGGATAAAGTGGGCAACAAGGTCAGCGAATTTTTATTCGTGCCTTATTTCGGTGCCTGCATTCATACGCCGCCGCCGCCGTCCAACCAGATCATTCATGTGACGGTATCAAAACCCATCACCGGCATGCGCACGATGGATACCATGTGGGTCAGCGGTGTCATGCATGCTGGCAAGATCGATACTGAAATGGGGCAGGCCGGTTACCAGTTAAAAGCTGAAGTGGTTGCGCCTTACAAATAACCTCAGCGGGTCTTTGGGAGGAAGAATTAATGGCCAAGCTCGAATATTTTTCGTGGCAGGCCGCAAAAGAGTCATGACAAATCCCCA
Source organism: Nitrosomonadaceae bacterium (assembly GCA_030646695.1). Lineage (GTDB taxonomy): Bacteria > Pseudomonadota > Gammaproteobacteria > Burkholderiales > Nitrosomonadaceae > VFJL01. The sequence continues at coordinate 2,999 of JAUSLF010000040.1, read as the reverse complement.
GCGCACGACGTAGGACAAAGGGGATTGGGATTATAATGACAAGCGCAATGAATAATTCGTGCCTGGCCCATTAAAATTCCTTACGATGCAGGACTTGTATGCGCTGATTCACGATTCGGACAAAGTGTTGAGCTTTTAGGGAGGTTACGCCATGGATCACAAGCGACATTGGGAGCAGGTATATGCCACCAAGGCATCTGACTCAGTTAGTTGGTTTCAGGAACATGCCGATCAATCTCTACGGCTGATCCACAATACAAGACTCGGCAAAGATGCGGCCATTATTGATGTGGGAGGGGGGTCTTCCAGACTGGTGGATGACCTTGTGGCGGAAGGCTATGCCGATCTGACAGTGCTTGACTTGTCGGCGGCGGCGCTTGCTGTCGCAAAGCAGCGTTTGGGGAAACATGCGGATACTGTGCACTGGATAGAAGGCGACATTACTCGTGCAGTGTTTCCCATGCACCGATTCGACATTTGGCATGATCGTGCAGTGTTCCATTTTTTGACTGACCCGGCTGACCGCCATGCTTATGTCGAGCGGGTCATGCGTGCAGTTCGCCCAGGCGGACATGTGATCGTTGCTACTTTTGCCGAAGATGGGCCGGAAAAATGCAGCGGCCTACCCGTGATGCGATACCAACCTGAAGCTCTACACGCGGAATTTGGGGATGCTTTCTTGCTGGTCGAGCATGAAAAGGAAGCGCATCACACTCCGTTTGGCACAGTTCAGCAGTTTGTCTATTGCTATTGCCGCAAGGGCAATAGCTAATTCCCCGTTCATGTAACACGGGAACACGGGGGGATGCGGATACATGGAGCAAGGAAAGCAAGGAAAGGGGTCAGGCTCTGAGGTTTCCCCACATACGCCACCACCGTCCAACCAGATCATTCATGTGACGGTATCAAAGCCCATCACCGGCATGCGCACGATGGATACCGTGTGGGTCAGCGGCGTCATGCATGCTGGCAAGATCGATACTGAAATGGGACAGGCTGGTTACCAGTTAAAGGCCGAAGTGGTGGTGTCTTACAAATAACCTCAGCGGGTCTTTGGGAGGAAGAATTAACGGCCAAGCTCGAATATTTCTCGTGGCAGGCCACAAAAGAGTCATGACAAATCCCCAGCGCACGACGTAGGACAAAGGGGATTGGGATTATAATGACAAGCGCAATGAATAATTCGTGCCTGGCCCCTTAAAATTGCGCTAATGCTGCATTTCATGAAAATTTAATACTGTATAAATGCAACGAACGTACATGAGATGCCCAGTCGGCAAGCGCCTTTCAGAGATATTCTGGAAGCCGAGTTAAGAGGCAGAGGTCGGAGTTAAGGCGAAAAACTGCCTTCCGTTATCAAAATTAAGCGTCTTCAACATCGCAAGCTACCATTACATCATGCAAACGATTGAAGTCCTTTCCGCGTTGGCACACATTGCGACTGCGCTTGCCGTAGGGGTGGCAGCATTTCAACTCCGCGCCGCGCATAAACAGAGCATAACGTCCTTCGAAGACTCTCTTACGAAGGAGTACCGCGAGGTGGCATCCAATCTGCCATTAAAGGCATTGCTTGGCGAATCACTTGAAGATAGAGAACACCAAGACCACCTCAAGTATTTCTATCGTTACTTCGACTTGTGCAACGAACAGGCCTTTCTGCACAAAGTCGGCCGTATCTCTGATCCTACATGGAAGTTCTGGCAAGATGGAATCCTCACAAATCTTCGCCGTCCTGCATTTGCTCGAGCATGGTGCGAGATCGCGCATCGAGCCAATGATGATTTCTCTGAACTGAGGGCCATCTGTTCACCTGAAGATGAATTTTTTCACCACTCAACAGACGCCTAACTCTCGTTCCAGCGAACTAAAGGCGAACTAAAGGGGTCAGGTTCGGATTAAATTCGCCAAATAATTTACAAATGGAATTAATCCACAGCCCAAAAACTGCTCAACCCAGTTTTCGCAACTGTTCCTGCAGTTTCTCCAGCGTCGCAGCAAAATTGGCCAGACGTTCTTTTTCCTGCTCCACTACCTTGGCCGGGGCGCGTTCGACGAAACTAGGATTGGCAAGTTTGATTTCGGCCTTGGCAGTTTCATTTCCGATGCGGGTGATTTCCTTGGCCAGACGCTCACGTTCAGCGGCCACATCCACCTCGATTTTCAGCAACGATCTGTGTGTCAGCAACGATCTGTGTGGGGTCAGGTCTAGATTCATAGCGCGTCACCGCGCGTGGGGATAAGCAATCTGCGCGTGGGATCAGGTCTAGATTCGTAGGAATAGGAATAATTCGTGCCTGGCCCCTTAAAATTATTCGTGCCTGGCCCCTTAAAATTCTTAAATCAGATCATTCATGTGACGTTATCAAAACCCATCACCGGCATGCGCACGATGGATGCCATGTGGGTCAGCGGCGTCATGCATGCTGGCAAGGTTGATACCGAAATGGGGCAAGCTGGTTACCAGTTGAAGGCTGAAGTGGTTGTGCCTTATAAATAACCTCATCGGGTCTTCGGGAGGAAGAATTAACGGCTAAGCTCGAATATTTCTTGTGGCAGGCCGCAAAAGAATTATGACAAGTCTCCAGCGCACGACGTAGGACAAGGGGAATTGGGATTATAATGACAAGTGCAATGAATAATCTGAATAATCTGTGCCTGGCCCCTTAAAATTTTCCTTGGCGTGAAGAATATCGGAAAGCCGTGTGCGTTAATAGCGCATGCACGGTTTGATGAGGGAGGGCAGGTGATGTGGACTATGGCAAGGCTATTGAGGCACCGCCAGACGAAAGGGGCGGCAACAGATATGCTTTGTCTACGGAATACTGAAACCTGTTCTCTACTCTACCCTTAAAATTATGTGGGTATTCTGGCCCATCGTGACCGGCCATTCCGGACGAACGTGACCGGTCATTCCGGTTCATCGTGACCGGCGGTTCCGGACGAACGTGACCGATTTTGGGTGATTTCCGGAATCGCCGGTCATGATGCCGGAACGGTGT
>JAUSLF010000038.1 GCA_030646695.1 Nitrosomonadaceae bacterium | reverse complement strand
TCCGGTGGTTCTGTATGGAAGGGCCATCGCTCAACGGATAAAAGGTACTCTGGGGATAACAGGCTGATTCCGCCCAAGAGTTCATATCGACGGCGGAGTTTGGCACCTCGATGTCGGCTCATCACATCCTGGGGCTGTAGTCGGTCCCAAGGGTATGGCTGTTCGCCATTTAAAGTGGTACGTGAGCTGGGTTTAAAACGTCGTGAGACAGTTTGGTCCCTATCTGCCGTGGGCGCTGGAAATTTGAAGGGACCTGCTCCTAGTACGAGAGGACCGGAGTGGACGGATCTCTGGTGTACCGGTTATGACGCCAGTCGTATCGCCGGGTAGCTAAATCCGGAAGAGATAACCGCTGAAAGCATCTAAGCGGGAAACTCGCCTTAAGATGAGATTTCCCTGGGGACTTGATCCCCCTGTAGGGTCGTGGAAGACCACCACGTTGATAGGTCAGGTGTGGAAGCGCAGTAATGCGTTAAGCTAACTGATACTAATTGACCGTGAGGCTTGATCCCATAACCTTGAGCAAGGTATATGGTGTTTGCCCTGATATAATCTCACCCTGATTTACTTCTTCCAGATTGTGGCTTGCGGCAGGACAGCAAGGATCTATCAGTCCTTGGTTTTTCCCGTCACCAGCCATGATTAAAAGTTACGCTTGGCGGCCATAGCGCTTTGGACCCACCCCTTCCCATCCCGAACAGGGTCGTGAAACGAAGTTGCGCCGATGATAGTGTGCATTACGCATGTGAAAGTAGGTCACCGCCAGGCACCTTACAATAAAAAAGCCCCGCTCGTTCGAGCGGGGCTTTTTTATGCTTGAGAGTTCCAGCTTATCTAGTCGCTGCGTGCTGGCGCCAGCACGTCGCGGTTGCCATTGCTTTGCATGGTGGAAACCAGGCCAGCGCGCTCCATTTCCTCGATCAACCGTGCTGCGCGGTTATAACCGATGCGCAGGTGCCGTTGTACCAGCGAGATCGAGGCGCGGCGCGATTTGAGTACTAGCGCAACCGCTTCATCGTAGAGCGGATCAGCTTCACTGCCTTCCTGCATGACTGAACTGCCACTTTCACTTGCATCGTTTTCTTCTTCAGTTGAGTCAAGCACACCGTCCACATAGCGCGGTTCACCGTGCTCCTTGAGATATTGCACTACCCGGTGCACCTCCTGATCGGCGACAAAAGCGCCATGCACTCGTTGCGGGTAACCGCTGCCGGGCGGCAGATAAAGCATGTCGCCCTGGCCCAGCAGGGCTTCGGCTCCCATCTGATCGAGTATGGTGCGCGAGTCCACCTTGCTGGACACCTGAAATGCGACCCGTGTCGGAATGTTGGCTTTGATGAGGCCGGTAATGACGTCCACCGAAGGCCGCTGGGTGGCAAGTAATAGATGCACTCCTGCGGCGCGGGCCTTCTGCGCAAGTCTGGCGATCAGTTGTTCGACTTTCTTCCCCACCACCATCATCAAATCCGCCAATTCATCGATCACCACCACAATCAGTGGCATTTCCGCCAGCGGCTCCGGAGTATCGGGTGTCAGGCTGAACGGGTTGGTAAGAGGTTGTTCGTTCTTGATCGCATCACGGATTTTTTGGTTATAGCCACCAAGATTACGCACACCCAGCGACGACATCAGCTTGTATCGTCGGTCCATCTCTGCAACACACCAGCGCAGCGCACTTGCTGCCTGCCGCATGTCAGTCACCACTGGTGCCAGCAGATGTGGAATGCCTTCATATACTGACAGCTCCAGCATTTTCGGATCCACCAGAATCAAGCGCACCTGTTCAGGGGTCGCTTTATAGATGAGACTCAGGATCATCGCGTTGATTGCTACCGACTTGCCCGAGCCAGTCGTCCCCGCCACCAGCACATGCGGCATTCTTCCCAGATCAGCCACCACCGGATGTCCGCCGATGTCTTTACCCAGCGCTATAGTCAACGGCGATGCCATGTCGGCGTAAGCCTGCGAGCTGAGAATTTCCAGCAGGCGGACCACCTGCCGCTTGGGATTGGGAATTTCCAGTCCCATGGTAGTCTTGCCGGGAATGGTTTCGACCATGCGTATGCTCACCACCGATAGCGCCCGTGCCAGGTCTTTCACCAGGTTGATAATCTGGTTGCCCTTCACGCCTACGGCAGGCTCAATCTCGTAGCGGGTAATGACCGGGCCGGGATAGGCTGCTACTACTTTAACTTCCACGCCAAAATTGATCAGTTTGCGTTCGATCAGCCGCGAGGTGAACTCAAGCGTGTCCGTTGACAGTATTTCCACATCTTTTACCGGCTCATCCAGCAGATGTAACGGCGGCAAGGGCGAATCGGGCAGATCACCAAACAATGGCGTCTGTTTTTCTTTGCTGACGCGTTGTGACTTGGAGATTGCGGCGGCTGCGGGTTCAATATGCAGCGGCGGATACTCCTCAAAGCGTTTTTTCCCGACCCCGACCAACTCTTCACGCTTGATTGCAGAGGTCATCCCTGCACGACGATCCTGCCAGCTTTGCCAACGATGTCTGATGAAGAAAAAACTACCTTCAATCGTGCCACCCAGTTTCTCGATGAAGCGCAGCCACGATAAGCCAGTGAACAGGCTGAAACCAATCGCGATTGATATTATCAACGCTAGGGTTGCGCCAGTGAAACCAAGCGCCTGCGACAGGTTATTGCCGACTATCTCCCCCAGCATTCCGCCTGGTGCCTGCGGCAGCAGCGCTTTGAGCGTGTAGAGTCGTAGCGCTTCAAAACCACTGCTGGCGGCCAGCAGTGCGATAAAACCAGCAGCTGAAACAAATAACGGGCGTCGATCGAATATTCCGGCGATATCGATGCGGCGGTAATTCCATGATGCCAGATAGAGGAAAAACAGTGCCCACCACCATGCCGAGATTCCGAATAGAGACAGCAATAAATCCACCAGCCATGCACCTACACGCCCGCCGGCATTATGCACTTGGCCGCCGCTGCCACTGTGCGACCAGGCAGGATCAGTGCGGTCATAGCCATAAAATATGAGTACCAGATAAAGCGCGACACCGAGCAACGCGAGTCCGCTGGATTCGCGCAGCAGCCTGATGATCTTGGGCGGCAAGGGGTTAGGGTCCGGCTTTTTCGCCATCGCCTTATTGACAAAACTCATGAATGGAATTGAAACATTGGATCAGGGGAAAAGGTCTGATTATATAGGGTTAAACCGGTGGCAAAAAGTAATACTCTGCTCGCCAAGAGCAGGGTTCGTGCAAGGCCACTAGAGAATCCGGTTTCACAGTATTACCGGGTGTATGCATTTCTCATGCCCTTTCAAGCTTCTCGACTCTTTCATTCAGCACCTCGATCCAATGTTTGACCGGTAGCAGTGTCCCACTTTGCAAGTGCATGAGACAGCCGATATTGGCGGTAACGATCTGGGACGGATTGTCAGATTCCAGCGCTGTCAGCTTATTTTTCAGCAGTTGCTGTGACAGTTCGGGTTGCAGGATGGAATAGGTGCCCGCTGATCCGCAGCACAGATGAGCGTCTGGAACGGCAGTCAATTCAAAGCCTGCAGTGACCAGAATTTTTTCCACTACGTCGCGAACTTGCATGCCATGTTGCAGGGTACAAGGGGAATGGAAAGACAATTTTGATTTTTTAGTATTGAGCGTCGAGTTGCTAAAGAGGGATGTTCCCTTACCCATCTCGGTAGCGAGTATTTCACTGATATCCCTGGTCAGTTCCGAAATGCGCGCTGCTTTTTCCGCATACACCGGATCATACCTCAGCAGATATCCGTATTCCTTCACCGTCACGCCGCACCCGCTGGCAGTCATGACGATAGCTTCCACCCCATGCCTGGCGCCATTGCCCGCTTTATTTTCCACGTACGGCCACCAGGCATCCACATTGCGACGCATGTGATCCAATCCTTCCTGTTGGGCGTTGAGATGATACGAAACCGCACCGCAGCATCCCGCATTTTCCGCCTTGACCAGCGATATGCCGAGCTTGTCCAGCACACGTGCGGCGGCGCTGTTGATATTCGGCGCCAGCACCGGTTGCACACAGCCATCCAGCACCAGCATTGTGCGTGTGTGCCGTGCCGCAGGCCACGTTCCCGCAGTGAGCGCGGCTGGCGGTACCGAGAGTTTGAGTTTGCCCGGCAGCAATGGACGGACAAGCCTTCCCAGTTTGAGCAGCGATGCGAATACACCAGAATTAGGTAATGTCCGGCGCAATGCATATCTCATGACGCTGGCTCCCATACTGCGCCCCACCTGTTTTTCGACAATACCGCGACCGATATCCACCAGCCGGCCATAGCGCACACCGGATGGACAAACTGTTTCACAGGCGCGGCAAGTGAGGCAGCGATCCAGATGTAACTGAGTTTTCTGCGTGACCGGTTGACCTTCCAGCACCTGCTTAATCAGATAAATGCGGCCGCGTGGACTATCCAGTTCATCACCCAGCAACTGATAGGTTGGACAGGTGGACAGACAGAAGCCGCAGTGCACACAGGCACGCAATATCGCCTCGGCTTCTTGTCCCTCCGGGGAATTTTTGATGAAATCGGCGAGATTGGTTTGCATGCTTTATAGCTCCGGATACATCCTGCCGGGATTGAGTATTCCCATAGGGTCAAATTTTTCCTTCAGGCACCGGTGGATAGCCATCATCTCCGGTGCGAGCGGATGAAATGCGGCCACAGATGATTCGCCACTGCGAAACAGGGTGGCATGGCCACCTGCGGTCGCTGCCACTGCGCGCACAGTCTCTGCAGTCACCTCAGCATCGCTTATCAGCCAACGCAACGCCGCTCCCCACTCAATCAATTGTTGCCCCGGTAAAGATAGCGGCGGTGTAGTCGATTTTATGGACAAGCGCCATAGTGACTTGCCCGGCTGAAAAAATATATGGGTCTGTTCACGCACCGATTGCCAGAAAGCCGTACCCTCAGCCACTTTCTCACCGCCCAGTTTCGCGTGAGCCGCCCGCACCGCGGCTTCGGTTCCGGAAAGTCGCAGAGTGAGCGCGTCATTGCAAAAACAGGTTGCGGAAATCGGCAGCGGTTTGCCTGCCCATAGATTCATCTTTTCGATCGCTTCAGCTTCTTTCATCTGCAGGCTTAGCGTCATTTCCATTGGCGGCAACGGTAGCACTTTGAGTGAAACCTCCAGCAACAAACCCAGTGTTCCCATCGAACCTGTCACCAAACGCGAAATATCGTAACCTGCGACATTTTTCATTACCTGTCCGCCGAAATGCAAATCATCTCCCCTGCCGTCGAGCATGCGCACGCCCAGCACAAAGTCGCGGACTGCGCCGACGGATGCCCGGCGCGGACCAGACAACCCGGTGGCAACACATCCACCGAGCGTGGTAGTAGCGCCAAAATGCGGCGGCTCGAAAGCCAGTATTTGGCGCTGCCCATATAATTCCGCCTCCAGATCAGCCAGACGGGTACCGGTGCGAGCAGTGATCACCAGTTCGGTCGGTTCGTAATCGACGATACCGCTGTAAGCCGTGACATCAAGCATGTCGATGCTTTGCCCAACAATACGGTTGCCATAAAACTCCTTGCTGCCTCCACCGCATATGCGTAACGGTGCTTTACGTTCGGCGGCAGTACGAATGGTGTCGGCAAATTGGTCGATGATGTTTTGCATGAATTTTATGGGCTCGCGAGGGATGCAGCTCAATCAGCCGTTCAGAATCTCGGTAACCCCGGAAACTTTTCCTCGCCGCGATGCACGTGCATCGCGCCATGTTCCGCACAGCGGCGCAGTGTTGGCACAGCTTTGCCGGGATTCAGCAAACCCTCGGGATCGAAAACCGCTTTTACCGCATGAAATATTTTCAGCTCCCTGCTGCTGAACTGTGAACACATCTGGTTGATTTTCTCGATGCCGACGCCATGCTCACCGGTGATGGTTCCGCCAGCCTCGATGCACATTTCCAGTATTTTTGCGCCAAACTCTTCGGTCTTCTCCGGTTCTCCGGGCTGGTTGGCATCGTACAGAATCAGCGGATGCAAATTGCCGTCGCCAGCGTGAAATACATTCATGCAGCGCAGGCCGTATTCTGTGGAGAGTCTTTCAATACCGCCCAGTACGCGCGCCAGATTCTTGCGTGGAATGGTGCCATCCATGCAGTAATAATCCGGTGAAACGCGTCCTGCCGCCGGAAACGCAGCTTTACGCCCAGCCCAGAATCTGAGCCGCTCGGTTTCATCGCGGGAGGTTCTGATTTCAATGGCGCCACTTTGTCGCATGATCTCATCAATGCGCCGGATTTCGTCCGCCACTTCCTCTGCCGTGCCATCGGCTTCGCACAACAGGATTGCCGCCGCCTCGAGGTTGTAGCCGACATGGACGTACTCTTCCACTGCACGGGTGGCAATTTTGTCCATCATCTCCATGCCGGCGGGAATGATGCCGGCGCCGATTACATTTGCCACTGCATTACCTGCCTTGCGGATGTCATCGAAGGCGGCCATGACCACTTGGGCCTTTTCCGCACTGGGGGTGAGTTTCACGGTGATCTCGGTCACGATGCCCAGCATGCCTTCACTGCCAGTCATGAGCGCCAGCAGATCGTACCCAGGGGCATCCAGGCCAGCACCGCCGATTTCAAGACTCTCGCCAGCCATGGTCACCACCCGCAATTGGAGGATATTGTGCACGGTGAGTCCATATTTCAGACAATGCACCCCCCCTGAGTTCTCCGCCACGTTGCCGCCGATTGAACAGGCGATTTGCGAGGAAGGATCGGGTGCGTAATACAGGCCATAGGGTGCTGCCGCTTCACTGATGGCAAGGTTGCGTACACCCGGCTGTACCCGTGCGGTGCGTGCTATTGGATCGACTTTGAGTATTCGTTTCAGTTTGGCAAGTGACAGCAAGACACCGGACGCATGGGGCAATGCGCCGCCGGACAGACCGGTACCTGCACCCCGCGCAACTACTGGGGTTTTCGACATATGACAAATCTGCAGAATCCTGACGACTTCATCTTCGGTTTGCGGCAGCGCCACGATCATTGGCGTCTGTCGATACGCTGATAAACCATCGCACTCATAGGGTTTCAAGTCTTCGCTCTCATACAGCACCGCTTCAGGTGGCAGAAAGGTGCGTAGATCGGCGACGAGTTCGAGAGGATGCATGATGGGGGTTACTGAATTTCGTGGTTCGCCAGTCTTTCTAATGCGCGCACCATTGCTGAACTATCCCATTTGGCGCCACCGTGAGCGATGCAAGTGTTAAGCAGTTCCTGGGTGGCGGCGGTGTTGGGCAGGCTTATTCCCAGCGCTTGCGCGCCGGAAAGTGCAAGATTCAAATCTTTCTGATGCAGTTCGATACGGAACCCCGGATCGAATGCGCGTTTGATCATACGCTCGCCGTGGATCTCCAGGACGCGCGATGAAGCAAATCCGCCCAGCAAAGCCTGGCGCACCTTGACCGGGTCGGCCCCGGCCTTGGAAGCAAACAGTAACGCCTCCCCCACTGCTTCGATAGTGAGCGCGACTATGATCTGATTGGCAATTTTGCAGGTCTGGCCAGCGCCATTGCTGCCTATCAAGGTAACGCTCTTGCCCATCAATTCAAAAACGGGCCTCAATTTTTCAAACACCATTTCCGCGGCACCTACCATAATGGTCAGCGTTGCATTGTTTGCACCCACCTCACCCCCCGATACCGGTGCGTCCGCATAATCACAGCCGAGTCGGCTGATGCTGGCAGCGAATCTTCTGGTTTCGATGGGAGAAATGGAGCTCATGTCCACCACGGTCTTGCCTCCGCTCAATCCTTGCGCTACGCCGTTCTCACCAAACAGTACGCTTTCCACATCCGGGGTATCTGGCAGCATGGTGATGATGATGTCGGCGTTTTGTGCCACTTCTCTGGGTGAGGAACAAGCCTTGCCGCTCTGCTTGACCAACTCTGTCGGTACGCCACTGCGGGAATGCAAGAACAGCGTATGTCCGCCCCTGATAAGATTTCCAGCCATGGGTTTCCCCATGATACCAAGACCGATGAAACCAATTTTCGCCATGCCTGCATTCTCCAGAAAAACACTACGTCGGCCATTTCACCTGCATCACGTTGATGCGGCCCAGTATTGTGGCATTTTAACGGCAAGCCTTGGTCATCTGGGTGAAAACCTTAGCAGCCTCTCATGTATGAAGTGCCGGAAACCCCACGTAATACGCTGTTATGCGTAAGTTGTGCAATTTCGGCCAAAATGAATCGAAATAATTTATCATTCACCGGGTCAATGTCAACGAGGGAATCGGGATGAGAAAATTTCAATGTGGTGTGTGTGGTCACATCTACGACGAAGCAGTCGGCGATCCGGAGCATGGCATTGCAGCCGGCACCCGCTGGGAGGATATTCCGGAGGATTGGGTCTGTCCTGAGTGCGCTGTGATCAAGGCAGATTTCGAAATGGTAGAGGTTTGAGTATGAGCCGACAGCCTGTGGTTATTGTCGGTAGCGGGCTTGCGGGCTACACCGTGGCGCGTGAGTTTCGTAAATTGGACGCTGAAACACCCGTCCTGATCCTTTCTGTAGATCATGGCGGATTTTACTCCAAGCCGATGCTGTCGAACGCCTTGGCTACGGGTAAGTCACCCGAATCCATACTGAATGCCGATGCGGTGAAAATGGCCGAACAACTGAAAATAACGATACGCCCGCATAGCCGGGTGATGGCTATCGAACGATCAAGCAATACCCTGGTCTTGCAGGATGGGGAGAAACTATCCTACAGCCAGCTTGTTCTGGCTTTGGGTGCCGATCCGATACGCTTGCCACTGGAAGGCGATGGGACGGAAGCGATATTGTCAGTGAACGATCTCGATGATTACCGTCGTTTCCGTGATGCGCTGGCAGGAAAAAAGGAAGTGGTCATTCTCGGTGCCGGGCTGATCGGCTGTGAATTTGCCAACGACTTGGCCATAGCGGGCTATCGGGTGCACGTGATCGACATCAGCACCTGGCCTTTGGGCCGATTCCTGCCGCAGGCTGGCGGTGCCTTCCTGCAGAGCAGGCTGGAGGCTGCCGGTGTGGTTTTTCACTTGGGCACTTCTACCCAGCGCGTGGAGCGCGTGGATGAGCGCTTGCATCTGACTCTTGCCAGCGGTGAAACCATGGAGACAGACATCGTGCTGTCGGCGGTGGGGCTGCGCCCACGCATCGCTCTGGCTGAAGCAGCCGGTATCGGAGTCAATCGCGGTATCATGGTGGAGCGGTCATTGCAAACCCAGGATGCGGATATTTATGCGCTGGGCGACTGCGCGGAGGTGGCGGGCAGGGTGCTACCGTTCGTCATGCCAATCATGCACGCCGCCCGCGCCCTTGCGGCGACGCTTGCCGGCACCCCGACCCTGGCACGCTACCCTGCCATGCCGGTGTTAGTGAAGACCCCGGCCTGCCCGACCATAGTGTCACCACCTGACGCTGGCGCGAAAGGCGAGTGGAAAACTGAAGAAGACAAAGACGGAGTCAAAGCACTGTTTCAAGACGTGGAAGGCAATCTGCTGGGTTATGCATTGCTGGGTGCGGCGACCAAGGAGAAGAATGCACTTGCCGCGCAGTTGCCGCCAGTGATGGAGTAAATTCTGTAACAATTCTATAACAAGCGTTCCGCCAATTTGAGAGTACCATAGCCACAGATGCAACGACCGATAACAGGATTTGGGCATGATAACCAGGGAGACCCGATCGCGATTCTCAGCTGCGGGCATCCACAGCATGTGCGGCATAACCCGCCATTTATCAATCGGCCATGGGTCACGACCGAAGAGGGTCGCAGCAGCATGCTGGGGACAACTCTTAATTGCGTCAGGTGCGATAGATTTGAACTGCCGGACGGGTTTGTTTCGTACAAGCAAACCCCCGTCTTTACCGAGGAAACAATTCCTGCCGGTTTGAAGAAAGATCACTCGACAAAAACCGGTGTTTGGGCAAGAATTATCGTTATAGAAGGCAAGCTTCGCTATCGCGTAGATACTTTGGGAACAGACATGGAATTATCCCAGGACAAACTCGGAATTGTTGTGCCGGAAGTTCTGCACAGCGTGGAGCCTTTGAGTATGGTGCGTTTTTTGGTCGAGTTCTACAGGAAGCCGGATTGAACCATCCGATAATCCAATAATAATGGGCGGCGTGTCGATCAGGCAGCATTTTGATTTTACCCTGCTTGTTTTTTCAGTTGCTCCTAAGGGGGCCAGGAAGAAGAAATCAAGAGCTTGAATCGTGAAAGGAGAGAATCATGATTGCTTCAGATTCATTTGAATCGTTGCTAGGCTGCAACACAGTTGAAGAACTTCATGCTACCACTGCTGCCGTCAGCAAGCAGATGGGGTTTGAGTACTTTCTTTACGGCGTGCAGGTGAATATTTCGCTCACCCGGCCTTATCGGTTTATTCTAAATGGCTACTCCAAACAATGGTGGGAGCGCTATGTTGAGATGGATTACCAGACGGTTGACCCAACATTCCGTCATTGCATCACGAACAAAAGCGTTATTCCCATTACTTGGAGCAGCAAGGTCTTTAAGGAGCCTATCGGTGCCAAACTTCTAGGCGAAGCGAAAGAAGCTGGTTTAAGACATGGCGCCAGTTTTGCCGTACACGGCGGGCGTGGAGAGACTGCGATGCTAAGTCTGGCCACCTGCAGAGCAGCACGCGCGACTGAAAGCGATGTTGCTGCCAGCATGGCGCAGGGCCAACTGCTGGCGTGTTATATACATGAAGCTGTGCAGCGCATCGTGCTGAATCAGGGACCATTAAAGATTCAGAAAGTCAACCTGACCCCACGCGAGAAAGAATGCCTGTTATGGGCAGCCGAAGGCAAAACCGCTTGGGAGATTGGCGCCATCATCAATACTTCCGAGCGCACTGCGGTGTTTCACCTGCAGAATGCAGCGAATAAAATGGGGGTAAAGAATCGCCACCATGCAATCTCGCGGGCAATGTCCCAAGGTTTGATCTCACCCTGAAGTTCTTATCGTCACTTCCATATTCATCCTCCCACTTTCACGTTTCCCAGTCCCTCTTCCGGCTGGAGATAATGCCGAAGGAGTGGCGAGTGAAACAAAAGCAGATCATCCTCACCCCGTAATTCACTAAAAATTCCCTGTAATTCAAGCCTCACAAGAACCTGTCAAGCCTTATGCAGTAAGGCTTTCAGTCAATATTGACGAATCTGCCCTGTAAGATTTGACAGCTAGACCAGCGTTTCACTATGTCGTTTCATAGCCCCATCGTCAATCAACAGGGGGCTGAAATGGAACAGGTCATGCTGGCGCAACGCCGGGACGGGTCGCTCAATCACCAAACCACCACAGCCATGTACCGGCTGCGGCACGATGTTTTCCATGACCGGTTGGGTTGGGATGTCATGAGCGACAACGGCATGGAACACGATGAGTTTGACGAGATTGATCCGGTTTATGTGCTGGCCAAGAGGGACCTGGAAGTAAGGGGCTGTTCACGTCTGCTGCCGACCACCGGTTCTTATATGCTCAAAGATGTTTTTCCTCAGTTATTACATGGAAAGGCTGCGCCACAGCGCCACGATGTGTGGGAATTAAGCCGGTTTGCAGCTGCCACCGACGCGACTGAAGAAACCGGGTTTGGCTTGAGTAAATTGCCTGTCGAAATGATCCGTTTGGCCGCGCTATTCGCCAAAGAGAATGGAATTCGTCGCTATGTTGCAGTGACCAGCGTAGCGGTAGAAAGGATGTTCAAGAAACTGGGAGTGAGCGTTACCCGCTTGGGTGCTCCCATTAAAATTGGCCGGGTATTGACTGTCGCCTGCACATTGGAAATTGACGAAATCACCGAATTTGCATTGTTCGGCACTCTGCCTGAACACGCACACAGGGAGGCGGTATGAATATTCTCATGCTGGCTGATGAGTCGGATACGCGGCAGCTTCTTAACAAGTTGTTGGTAAAAACGGAACATCATTTAACCCGTCGCAAGCTTGATGATGGGGTCTTGGAGATTTATCTCGATGATTACGACATGGTGCTGGTAGATGGCAATGTATGCGGTTGCACTCAGCAGGCGAATCTGCTGAGCTGGATTCGGGAAGCGAGGCGACGTTATCCGCATCTGCCGGTGGCAGTGATGAACTGTGTGGGGTCTCAGGTGTCGTCCGAAAATCGAAGAGCGGGCGGTGAAACCTCGCACAGCTGCGGCGTTTCGGAATCGGCCGATGGCGCATGGAGTATGCGCTGCCGTCTGCAGGAACTTGCCCTGAGTGAGACCGCCGCTCTGATGCGTGACGTGTGCGAACGACCACTACTGGAGCCGGTAGTTTTTGAATATTCAGGACGGGAATAAATTATGACTAGAAAACCTGATTGCTGTCCAGAAACTCAAAAATCTCAAGATTAATGGTTGGATGGAGTACGTAAGGCTACATGGTTTTGCCAGACTCGGTTTGTCTGGTGGTGCGGAGTGCGGCCTGCCATCCTGCCTGTCCATCTTGTTGCGTACTACAAGCTCAGGCTCCCATCGGAGAAAACTGGAATTGCCGCAGTGCTGATGAATCGGACGGGTCACCAAGGCAGTAGTACGGCGTAACCCATGAAACCCAAAGATAACAAACACGACATTATCAAAATCCTCCTCGCAGGGAGTGGCCCGGCTCAAATGGAACCGTTGCGGCTCCTGCTTGAGGGGCACGGTTTCTCGGTTGTAGTTGTGGCCAATGGCAAAGAGGCGCTCGCAGCAGCCTCGCGATGCAAGCCTACTCTGATAATCAGCGATATCGTGATGCCAGAACTGGACGGTTATGGGCTGTGCCAAGCGATCAAATCAGACAATCAATTAAAGGATATCCCGGTCATCCTGCTCACCGCGCTTGCCGATACGCAGGACATTCTGCTGGGTCTGGAGAGCAAGGTGGACAATCTTATCCGTAAACCCTATGACGCAGAATTCCTGTTGTCCCTGTTATCGCGCATCGACTATGTTCTCATGAACCTCAACCTGTACAGGAGAATGCAGACAGGCGCAGAAATCAGCTTCGGTGGTCAGAGACATTTTATTACTTCCGACCGGCAGAAAATTCTGGATCTTCTGATTTCGACCCACGAACAACCCGCTCGCGGCAACGACAAGCTCAAGATGCTGGAACGAGATCTGACCTAGGCAAACTCACTCAATGACGAGTTCAAGAAGCGGGTGAGAGATCTGTTGGATTCCAACGACATGCTCAATGGGTTGTGTCACATTGTTGATGGCCTTAATCAGGCGATCAGCCAGCAGCAGGTGGCGGAGACAGCACTAAAACGAGTTCTGGAGCTGCCTGGGATCCAGGCCGGCTGGATTTTCTTGCGAGAAGAAGGGGGATCCGGTTTCCGGCTCATTGCCGCTCAAAATTTACCACCGGCACTCGAGGTTCCCGGCGCGATGGAGGTTGATTGCATGTGCCAGCGCAAGCTCCAATCGGAAGGGATCAACTATGTGACTAACATCATGGAATGTGAACGTCTCGGCAGAGCCAAAGACGGCTCCCTAAGGCCATGCTTTCACGCCAGCGTTCCGCTGTGGCTCGGCGACCGCACACTGGGATTGATGAATCTGACGGGACCGCAAGATGGGCTGTTCGACGCTGCCGCATTGAAAGTCCTGCATGGTGTCGGGAATCAAGTCGCCGTGGCACTGGAGCGGGCCCGGCTCCACGGCAGTCTGGAACGACTGGTGGAGCAGCACACTGCCGCACTGACTGCAGAGATCGCGGAAAGAAAGGAACAAGAGATGAAAGTGGCGCATCTGAATCGTGTGTATGCTGTTCTGAGTGGCATCAACACGACCATTATCCGCGCCAGCAGCCAGCAGGGGCTGTTCGAGGATGCTTGCCGCATCGCAGTGGAGCAGGGTAAGTTCAGAATGGCTTGGATCGGGTTATTCGATTCAAACGGGGTGGACGTCACAGCCGTGGCTAAGGCGGGTTTCGATGAAGGCTATCTCGATGCCACGCAGTTTTTTGTACGGGATGATTCGCCGGACAGCAGCAAATTGGTATCACTGGTATTGCGAGAAAAAGCAACTGTGGTCTGTAACGATATCTTCACCGACCCGTGGATGACACAATGGCGAGAGGAGGCGCTGCGGCGTGGTTACCGTTCAATGGCGGTGTTCCCGCTGCAAGCGGGAAACAGGGTGGTGGGGTTATTCCTGCTCTATGCGCCGGAAGCGAATTTTTTCGACACTGAAGAAATAAGGCTGCTCTCCGGGGTTGCTGAGAATGTTTCGTGTGCACTTGATCACCTCGAAAAAGAGAAACAGATTAATTACCTCGCTTACCACGATGTCCTGACTGGGCTTCCCAACCGTACCCTGCTTCGTGATCGCCTGGACCAGCGGATGGTTACGGCACGTCACGACCAGAAGATATTTGCGGTAGTCATGCTGAATCTTGAGAGGTTCAGAAACGTCAACGAGACACTGGGGCAGCGCGCCGGAGATGAGTTGTTGCAACAGGTCGCGCAGCGTTTGCGGGGCGCGCTCGACGAAACCGACATTTTGTCGCGGCTAGATGCCGATTCATTCGCGATTGTCACAGGTTATTGCGATGATGACAGTAATGTAGGTCGTATTCTGGAGCGAGTTTTGTCATGCATTCATGAGCAGGCATTTGAAGTTGACAGTAACGAGTTGCGCATCGCAGCACAGGCAGGGGTAGCCATTTTTCCCATCGACGCTGGGGACGCCGATGCGCTATGCCGGAATGCGGAGGCGGCGCTGGAAAAAGCCAAGCTCTCCGGAGACAGATATCTTTTTTATACGCGAGAGTTAAATGCCCGGGTTGCAGAGAAACTGACGCTGGAGAACAAATTGCGCCGTGCACTGGAGCGTGGCCAGATGACGCTGCATTATCAGCCGAAAATCAATCTCAGGAAACAGAAACTTAGCGGGTTGGAAGCGTTAATGCGCTGGAATGATCCCGATATAGGTCTCGTGTTACCGCAGAAATTCATCCCCATACTTGAGGAAACTGGGCTCATCCTTGAAGCGGGACGTTGGGCGCTGGAACAGGCGATGGCAGATTCCAGGCGATGGAAGGGCAGTGGGTTGCAAGTACCGAGGATCGCGGTTAACGTTTCGGCGTTGCAGTTGCGGCAGAAGGATTTCGTTGCCACCGTGGAGCGCACACTGAGCGGCAGCAAGGACGTGGCTGACACTCTGGAGATCGAGATTACCGAGAGTCTGATCATGCATGATGTCGAGGCTAACATCCGCAAGCTCCAGGCCGTCAGGGAAATGGGAGTGAAAATAGCGGTAGATGACTTCGGTACCGGCTACTCTTCGCTAACTTATATCGCCAGGCTGCCGATCCACGTGTTGAAGATTGATCGGGCGTTCATCATGAACATGACGACCAACCGGGATGATTTCAACATCGTGTCCACAATCATCTCCCTGGGGCATTCTCTGCGCTTGAAGATCGTTGCAGAGGGAGTGAACCAAAGAGCAAGCCGATTTACTGAGACTGTTAAAGTGCGACGAGTTTCAGGGTGATCTGTTTAGCCCGGCGGTTTCTGCAGAACAAATCGAAGAATTTCTGATGGAGAAAAAACCGCTCATGGCTAGTGTTGTAGCAGGTCAGGGGTAATGGAGCAGAAAATACTGTCAATGGAGAAATAAAAACAGTCCGTTTTGGCCCGAAGTTGCGGGCTATACTATCGGGCACTAAATGTCCTGTCTGCTTAAAAAACTGTAGCCTGGATCAACGCCAAATACATAAAAATGCGCGACCTCTCCATCTTTCGTACAGTCCAACCATATTTGTCGGCGATTGCTTCCATCGTAACGGTTATATTGCTTGTGACCGCCATCTACTTTACTCGCAGCGATCTGCTATGGATTGCGTTCTTGAGTGGGGTTCTGGTGGCGTCGATAATTGCTATGGCAGTCCGGGCTACGCACATAGAGCTGATTGTTGCGCGCCACACAATGCAGTTGCTGGCAACCGAGGAAAAACTGGCGCAGGAAATCAAACTGCATCTCTGGGCCGAGAAGGCGGCTGCCGCGAGCAAGGCGCGGTTGCAGTTCATTGGTGAAAAATTTCCTGCGATGATTGCTTACGTTGATGCCGAGCAGCGCTGCTGCTATCACAACACTATGTTCAGGCAATGGCTTGGGCTGAATCCGGATCAAGTCGACGGCCGACCTTTGCGCGAAGTATTGGGTAACAAATTTTACGGAGAGATCGAAAGTTTTCTCACCGATGTTATGGCAGGAAAAACGGTGCATGCCGAGCATATACAAGAATTAACCCATGATTCGATCCATCGTCTGTCTGGGCAGTATTTTCCGGATTCTGACAATGAAGGGAAGGTAGGGGGCTTCTGCCTGCTGTACACCCCCATGATAGAGGGAAAAGCATCGCTACCGGGGGATGCAGAACGAGGCACACGCGAACTTAACAGATCAACCATGCACACCGAGCCGAGAGAAAAGAGCCTGTTCGATGAGAGTCTTGGTGAGCAGGCTTCGGAATGGGGAGTCTCGGCTGCCAGTGTTGCCCAAGCTATCGAGGAAGATGAGTTCCGTCTGTATTGTCAGGCCATCACACCTATCAAGACAGATAAAGGTTTGTGTGTTCATCATGAAATTCTGCTGCGCATGGCCGAAGAAGAAGACAATCTTTTGCCACCTGGCGCATTCTTGCCTGCTGTCGAAAGACACGACATGATGACGCATCTGGATCGCTGGGTCGTGAGCCAAATGCTGCAATGGTTGTCTGTTCACCAGCCCGCACTTGGGACGATATTTTTTATCAATTTGACCAGAGATACGCTGAGCGACACTGGCTTTGCCGATTTCGTTCTGAATCAGTTGCAGAAAACCGGTGTACTGGCCAGAGTACTTTGTTTCGAGATCGAAGAAGCGGATGTGACATTGCGCCTTGCGGATACCTCGGCATTCGTGCAGAAAATCAGGCAGTACGGCTGCCAGGTCGCATTGTGTGGCTTCGGCAGGAAACATGCCTCATTTGATTTACTGAGAAACATCAAAGTCAATTTCCTGAAAATTGATGGTGGCCTAGTTTGCAATATGTTGCATGATCCGATCAGCCTTGCCAAGATCGTGTCAATTAACCGGGTCGCACACACCATAGGTATCCAGACTGTTGCAGAGTCGGTTGAAACCGATGAGGTAATCGCCAAGCTGCGTGAACTTGAGGTGGATTTCGCGCAGGGTTTCGGTATCGGACGACCACGCGTTCTTAAAGAAATCGAATAATTTCTGACACTGATGACCAGTGTCCACTGGCATCGACGGTCAATCGGGATGGTTGGCGTTATACTGGGGGACCAAAAGTCCCAATGTCTAGCGCATGCCCAACATTATCGTCCGCAATTACTCTCCGCATGCCTTCGAGATGCTGATCCAGCATGGCCTCCACCCTGTCCTGGCTCGTGTCTACGCTGCCAGAGGTATCGGGAAGCCAGATCAACTCGAAGCCGAACTGTCCCAGTTGATTCCGTTCGAACGCCTGAAAAATATTTCCATGATGGCAGTATTTCTCGCCGATGCCATCGCTGCGGGAAAGCGCCTGCTGATCGTAGCGGATTATGATTCTGACGGTGCTACCGCCTGCGCCGTGGGGATGCGCGCGCTGAGAAAATTTGGCGCGATAGTGGATTACCTCGTTCCCAATCGTTTCGAATACGGTTATGGTTTGACGCCAGAAATCGTGCGCTTGGCTGCCACTAGCACACAGCGTCCCGACATACTTATCACGGTAGACAACGGCATCGCCAGTGTGGAGGGTGTGGCTGAAGCCAACCGTCTCGGCATGCAGGTGCTGGTCACCGATCATCACCTGCCGGGGGATGAATTGCCCGATGCCATCGCCATTGTGAATCCCAATCAACTCGGCTGCGATTTCCCCAGCAAGAATCTTGCCGGAGTGGGCGTGATGTTTTACCTGATGCTGGCGTTGCGGGCGGAGTTGCGCGCCCGCGGGGCATTCGGCCTCAGCGGAAAAGAACCCAATCTCGCCAGTCTGCTTGATTTGGTGGCGCTGGGCACCGTTGCCGACGTGGTGAAGCTTGATGATAACAACCGCATTCTGGTACAGCAGGGTTTGCAGCGCATCCGTGCGGGACGCGGCTGTGCGGGCATAAATGCTCTGCTGCAAGTGGCGCGGCGAGATTTTCGCAAGACCTTCACCTATGAACTGGGTTTTATGCTGGGACCGAGGTTGAACGCTGCGGGACGGCTCGATGATATGACAGTAGGCATTGAGTGCCTGATTACGGATGATGAATCCCGTGCCGCACAAATGGCTCTTCAGCTCGATGCACTCAATCGCCAGCGCCGTGAAATCGAAGCGGATATGCAGGACAAGGCGCTGGCCGCGCTCGATTCTATGAAGCCCGAAGATGGTTACAGCCTTAGTCTATTCGATCCGAGCTGGCATCAGGGGGTGATTGGTATACTTGCATCACGCATGAAAGATAAATTCCATCGCCCGGTGATCGCCTTCGCGCCCGGTAATGATGGTGAAATAAAGGGGTCGGGGCGATCCATTCCGGGGTTCCATCTGCGCGACGCATTGGATCTCGTTTCCAAGCGTCATCCTGCTCTGCTGCTCAAATTCGGCGGCCACGCTGCCGCTGCAGGGCTGACCCTGTGCGCCAGCGATTTTGAGAAATTCCGTGATGCTTTCGAGCAAGCTGCCCAGACACTGCTTACCCCCACCGATCTCACGCGCATCATCGAAACCGACGGTGATCTGGGTGAGTCCGAAATGAATCTGGAATTGGCGCAGTACCTAATGAAGCAGGTATGGGGGCAGGGTTTTCCCCAGCCTGCATTCAACGCACGTTTCCGCGTAGAGCATCAGCGGGTAGTTGGCGAGAAACATCTCAAATTAAAACTGAGAAAACAGGGGTCAGGGGAACCGGGCAGTGCTCATGATGCCATGCTGTTTTTTCACAATGACCCGCTTCCGGAAGTGATAGATGCCGTTTACCGTCTGCAAGTAAACGAATATAACGGCAACACTACCCTGCAACTCGTCCTTGATCACTGGGCACAATCCTAGGGCTTGTTTGTAAATCGGGTATCCTGATTTCCACTTAGCGGAAGAATGTAGCCTGCTAACTGGCATATAATGTCCGCCTTTTATGTGGAGCGATGGGTGTTCATTGTTTGCCTGCCCATCTACGACAACGCCCCAGATGCAATTCAAGCTTACTCCCCCCTCGCCCGGCTCCGTAATCCGTTATCCGCATTTTGACGGCTCCGGCGATACCCTCGCCCTCGCCCGGTTGGCGCAGCAGGCAAGACCTGTTGCTATCATCGCGGCCAGTGCGCTAGCCGCACAAAGATTGTTGGAGGAGATTCCTTTTTTTGCGCCCGAACTTAAAATCAATCTGCTGCCGGATTGGGAGACGCTGCCCTATGACAACTTCTCGCCCCACCATGACCTGATTTCTGAACGTCTCGCCACGCTTTATCAGGTCATGAGCGGTGCCTGCGACGTGCTGATCGTTCCTGTCACCACCGCGCTCTACCGCCTGCCGCCACGGGAATATCTCGCGGCGCATACTTTCTTCCTCAAACAGGGAGAAGCGCTCAACCTGAACGCGCTCCGCGGCCAGATGACCCTGGCGGGCTACACGCATGTAACCCAAGTGCTTGCACCGGGAGAATACAGCGTACGTGGTGGTTTGATTGACCTGTTCCCGATGGGCAGTCCGTTACCCTACCGCATCGATCTGCTGGACAACGAAATCGAGACCATCCGCACTTTTGATGTGGATACGCAGCGCAGCGTTTATCCGGTCAGTGAAATACGGTTGTTGCCGGCACGCGAATTCCCTCTTGACGAAGAAGGCCGTACTCGGTTTCGTGGTAATTTTCGTGAAAAATTCGAGGGCGACCCATCGCGGAGCAGTATTTACAAGGGTGTAAGCAAAGGCGTTGCACCCACAGGCATCGAATATTATCTGCCGTTGTTTTTTGAGCAGACCGCAACGCTGTTCGATTATTTGCCGCAAACCATGCCGCTATGCCTGCATCACGACCTTTCCCCGGCAATAGAGAACTTCTGGCATGACACGCAGACGCGCTATCAGTTGCTGCGTGGCGACAGCGACCGGCCGTTGCTGCAACCGCGGGAACTCTTTCTCACGATGGAGGCTTTCTGCGGCGCACTCAAGCCTTATCCGCGCATCGAAATTCAGTCTGAAACCACGGACGCAAAACCTGGGGGCCAGAGTTTTACCACCCCGCTACCTTTTATTCAGGTGGATCGCCGCGCTGCCAATCCAGCGGAAAAACTCGCCGCGTTCATTGCCACGTTCACAGCACCCGGCGGGCGGGTGCTGCTGCTGGCGGAAAGTCTCGGCAGGCGCGAACTGATCTCTGACTATCTGCGGCAATACGACCTGCATCCCGTCGCCTGCGATGACTATGCACAATTTCTGGCAAGTAGCCAGCCGTTCATGCTTGGCGTAGCTCCACTCTACAACGGCTTTATCCTGCCCGGAGAAAAATCTGCTTTCGTCACCGAGAGCGAGCTCTATGCCACGCATTTACATGGGCGTCACCGGCAGCATGAGCGCGATTCGCGCAAAGCCATGTCGGTGGACGCAATGCTGCGCGACCTGTCCGAAATCAAACCGGGCGACCCGGTGGTGCACGAACAACATGGCATTGGCCGCTACCTGGGCCTGGTGAGCATGGATCTGGGAGAGGGCGCGGCAGAATTCATGGCACTGGAATACGATGGCGGCGACAAACTTTACGTGCCGGTGTCGCAACTGCACCTGATCGGACGCTACAGCGGCGCTTCACCCGAAGCCGCGCCGCTGCACAAACTCGGCAGTGGCCAGTGGGACAAAGCCAAGCGCAAGGCGATGCAGCAAGTGCGCGACACTGCTGCAGAGCTGCTTAATCTTTATGCCCAGCGGGCTACTCGCCAGGGTCATGCATTTGGCCTCAGGCAACACGATTATGAGGCTTTTGCCGAAGGCTTCGGTTTCGAGGAAACGCCCGACCAGGCTGCTGCTATCCGTGCGGTGATCGAAGATTTGACTTCGGGCAAACCAATGGATCGACTGATCTGTGGCGATGTGGGTTTCGGTAAAACCGAAGTGGCATTGCGAGCGGCTTTCGTCGCTGTTGCCGATGGTAAACAGGTGGCGGTGCTGGTGCCTACCACGCTGTTGGCGGAGCAACATTTCCAGAATTTTTCCGATCGTTTTAGTCTGATTGCCGGGCAATGGCCGGTAAAAATCGCCGAGCTGTCGCGCTTCCGCTCAGCCAAGGAACAAACCCAGGCACTGGCAGGGTTGGCCAAGGGTGAAATAGATATTGTCATCGGCACCCACAAGCTGATCCAGAAAGGGATCAAATTCAAAAACCTGGGACTGGTCATCATAGACGAGGAACACCGCTTCGGTGTACGCCAGAAAGAGCAGTTGAAGAGTCTCCGTGCTGAAGTGGACGTGCTGACGCTTACCGCCACGCCGATTCCGCGCACACTCGCTATGTCGCTGGAAGGTCTGCGCGATTTCTCGGTGATCGCCACCGCGCCGCAGCGGCGGCTTGCCATCAAGACTTTCGTCAGTCGTTTCTCCGAGGGAATCATACGCGAGGCGTGTCTGCGCGAATTGAAGCGCGGCGGGCAGATATATTTCCTGCACAACGAAGTGGACACCATTCAGTCGATGTGCGACAAGCTCACGCGGCTATTGCCGGAAGCGCGTATCCATATCGCTCACGGGCAGATGCGCGAGCGCGAACTGGAACACGTGATGCGGGATTTCTACCAGCAGCGATTCAATCTGCTGCTATGCACCACCATTATCGAGACTGGCATTGATGTTCCCAGCGCCAATACCATCATTATCAACCGTGCGGACAAGTTCGGCCTTGCCCAATTGCACCAGTTGCGCGGGCGGGTAGGCCGCTCCCATCACCAGGCTTACGCCTATCTGCTGATACCGGAGGAGGAAGCTCTGGGCGCACAGGCAAGAAAACGTCTCGATGCCATTCAGACGATGGAAGAGCTGGGCGCGGGTTTTTATCTGGCCATGCACGATCTGGAAATCCGCGGTGCGGGAGAAGTTCTGGGTGAGTCACAAAGTGGCGAAATGCAGGAGATCGGCTTCAATCTCTATAGTTCCATGCTGGATGCCGCCGTCAAGTCGCTGAAAGAAGGCCGTGAGCCGGATATGCAGCACCCTCTGGGCATTGCCACCGAAATCAATCTGCACGTACCCGCACTGTTGCCGGACGATTATTGCAATGACATACACGAGCGCCTGGTGCTGTACAAGCGTATGGCCAATTGTGAAAATGATGAGCAACTGGATGACATGCAGCGGGAATTGATTGACCGTTTCGGCCTCCTGCCCGATCCCGCCAGAGCGCTGCTGGACTGCCACCGTCTGCGTACCGCCGCCAAGCCCATGGGCATTATGCGCATAGACGCCAGCGCCGACAGCATCCGGGTGCAATTCATTCCTAACCCGCCAGTGGATGCGGCCAAAATTATCGCCCTCATCCAGAGCAGTCGCGAATACAAACTCTCCGGCCCTGATCGCCTGAAAATTCAGGTACAGATTCCGGGGGTGGCGCAGCGGGTGGCGCGGATAAGAAATCTGCTCAACGAGTTGAGCAGGTAAAAAATACGGCGTTTTATGGAAGGCTTGTGCAGAGATTTCCTGAGGCCTGTTATCCGCCTGCGCGGTCAATGCAGAAGCTTTTCTCAGCACGCCCAGTTTCGTCGCATCACTGCGCGGGCAGTCGGCGCAACTCCACCCGGACACGGCTAGGCTGCGTGGCAGATTCCTGTGATGTCTTGGCTGGTTCCCGCTGACGAATCTGCTGGCTGCGGATCAGTGCTTCCTTCTCCGCCAGTAACTGCTGCAGGCGTTCGATTTCACGTTGCTGCACCGCGCAGGGGTCGGGTGCTGCAGATGTAACTGCCGGAGTTGAGACAGCCGGTGCTGAGGCAACCGGGGCTGGGGCCGCCGAGGTTGAAGCTGCCGGGGCCGGGCGCGGGGTCGACTTCAACAGGCTGCAGCCTGTCATGCTAACGCCCAGCAGCATCGCAACTGTCCATGCTGCTGAAGTTCTAAGCAAGTCGCATGGTTTGTCTGGTTGTGCCAATAATTCTGACATTTTGTCACCTCCCGATCCTGATACTGCTACCGTACCACAATGTGCATGCAGGTCAACTTTCGTTCTACTGCTAAATCTTGACTGGTACCACCCGGCTTGCCACGAGTTTGGCACGCACCCTCGCCTCGGCGGTATCCGCACCGTTCGCCAGCGCTACCCCCATGCGACGTTGCACAAACGCCCCCGGTTTGCCGAACAGACGCAAATCACTTTGCGGCACGCGCAGCGCAGCGTCCACTCCCGCGAAAGCGATACCCTGTTGTTCCAGTTGCCCGTAGATTACCGCACTTGCCCCCGGCGAGCGTAAGGCAGTGTTCACCGGTAAGCCGAGTATGGCGCGAGCATGCAGCTCGAATTCGTTCTGCACCTGGCTGCACATCGTCACCATACCGGTATCGTGCGGGCGCGGACTGACTTCGCTGAACCACACTTCATCATTTTTGACGAACAGCTCTACGCCGAAGATGCCTAAACCACCGAGGTTATCGGTAATCTTTTGGGCAATGTCACGCGTACGCTGCAGCGCCAGCGGGGACATCGGTTGTGGTTGCCAGCTTTCCACATAATCGCCGTGAATCTGAATATGGCCGATGGGTTCGCAGAAATGTGTTTCCACTTCACCCTGCGCACTCATTGCGCGTACGGTAAGCTGGGTGATTTCATAATCGAAATGAACGAAGCCCTCAACGATCACCCGTCCCTGGTTTATCCGGCTGCCGCTGGCGGCGTAGTCCCACGCCGCTGCCACCTCCGCCGCGGTGTCAATTTTCGATTGTCCTTTGCCAGAAGAGGACATCACCGGCTTTACCACGCAAGGGTAGCCGATGCCGCTGTCAATCGCCGCGCGCAATTCTTCCAGGCTATCGGCAAAAGCATACGGCGAAGTCGGCAAACCCAGCGTTTCCGCCGCAAGGCAGCGGATACCCTCGCGATGCATGGTGAGCTGCGCGGCGCGCGCGGTGGGAATGACGCGTGCCAACCCCGCTCGCTCTATTTCCATCAGCATGCCGGTAGCGATCGCCTCGATCTCTGGGACGATGATGTGTGGCTGTTCACGTTCGACCAACTCACGCAGCGCTGCGCCATCGGCCATATTGATCACATGCGCGCGATGCGCTACCTGATGACCCGGCGCATTGGGGTAGCGATCCACGGCGATGGTTTCCACTCCCAGGCGTTGCAATGCAATGATGACTTCTTTGCCGAGTTCACCGCTGCCCAGCAGCATGATTTTGGTGGCGGAGGGACTGAGTGGTGTGCCGATGATCAATTGTTTATGCATAGTTCATCACAAGAAATAATTGCGGAAGACTTCATGCGCCCTCAATAAAGTGATTATGTAGTTTTTAGCGTTCAATCGTCGTTTACGGGATAATACAAGATATGGTCTGTTGCTAAAATGTGTTTGGCAAAAACCAGCATCAAGGGCAGAACAGAAATTGAACCTAAATCCGGCAATTGGACGGGGTAGAGTGTGCGGTTTTTGGTGTGCAGGGCAAGGCGCAACGACGCGGAATGGTCATTCCATTCCAGGGAGTTGCAACGCAGCTATGCGCTGCAAAAATCGTGCAATCTGCCCGGTAGCGAACTCACCCAAAAGGTGAAGGTTAATCTATGCAAGAAATCACTATAAATCATGGTGTTAAACTGAAAAATGAACGATCAATTGCCGGATTTAGGTTGATCATAAATCGGAATGGCTTATGAACCTCATCATCCAGGGCATCGAGATCGGGAACAGCGACTTGAGGGAGCTGGCGAAGCTCTCCGGGGCCAGTCAGATCGAGCGCATCACCGGTCAGGCCTTTCGGCTGAAAGACGCGAGCCGACGGGAGAATGTAGCAGAATACTGCGCGGCTGTCGGGCTGGATTTCGCTTTCGTGGCACAGACCACGCGGCTTGCCGATTTTGGCCTAGTGGCGATGGATATGGATTCAACCCTCGTTGCCATCGAATCCATCGATGAAATCGCCGATCTGCAAGGTGTCAAGCCGCAGGTGGCGGAAATTACCGCCAGCACCATGCGCGGTGAAATTGATTTTGCCGAGAGTCTTACGCGCCGTACGGCGTTGCTGCAAGGTCTGGATCAGGCAGCGCTGCACCGGGTCTACACTGAGCGGCTGCAACTCAATCCCGGCGCGGGAAAAATGTTGCAACGGCTGCAAGCAGCAGGTATCAGAACGCTGCTTGTTTCGGGCGGCTTCACATTCTTCACCGACAGGTTAAAAGCAAGACTGGGACTGGATTACGCCGCCGCCAATACGCTTGAAATCGTGGACGATAAACTCACCGGCAAGGTATTGGGAGAAATCATCGGCGCGCAGGGAAAAGCCGATGTGCTGAAACGTGTGCGCGATGAGCTGGGATTGAAGCAGGGGCAGGTGATCGCCATCGGCGACGGCGCCAACGACCTGCAGATGCTGGCGGAAGCCGGCGTCAGTATTGCTTATCATGCCAAACCTATCGTGCAGCAGAAAGCCACTTACGCTCTCAATCATGTCGGCCTGGACGGGGTGCTCAACCTGTTCGGCTGAGCAGCCTATTGAGAGACGGCAACTAGACTACCATCTAGTAAACCAGAAGAGATTCAGGCATGATTTCCAATCAGCATACACAATCATGAGGAGCCGATGATGAACAAAATGATTCCAGCACTTGTAACAGGAGCCATATTCTTAGTTTCCACCTACACCCTGGCGGAAGGAGGTCATGGGGGAGGTCATGGCGGGGATTCTGGAGGAGGGCAGATGGGGAATCATGGGGGAGCGCAGATGGGAGGGTATAGCGATGATCGGGGTCAGGGTGTTAGGCAGGACGGATCACACCGGGCTGAACGGTCTCTCGAGAGGGGACTCCCCGGATTAGATCGAGCTGATAAGGCAGCTGGTCAGCACGGCAGCGAGGGGCGTGGCAAAGCCCGTGCCAACCAATTCAGAAATTAGAAAAGTACTCCTCTAAAATTGATAGAGACAACAAGTTAGAACGCGAAGAGCAACTACCAATATGGCCCATAGTATCCCCGCCAGTAAAATGGATAACCGGGATAGCCAAAATAAGGATTGAAGCGATAGTCATAAAAACCTCTGCGATAAAAATCGTCGCGTTCACTGATCGGCCACAGGTGAATGGCCGTGGCTGATATCAATGGCAGCCGGACAACTCTTTTGCCGATGGTACGTTCAATATCGCCTGCAAGGATTCCGGCAACGGTGACCTCCTTGTCTTTGGCGTAGACCACCGGATCAAGGAACTCGGTGCTTTTAATGACAAAACGTCCTTCGCCTGGTTTGTTTAACTGCGGGCGGCCGTAAGAATCAAGGGGATGAAACAATACTTGCACCAGACTGGAATCCTGTTCGTTTTCCACCTCGATGATGACCCCGCCCCAGCGTACCGAAGCATCCTTATAGCTGCTTATGTTTTGGCTTGCCTGACTGTAGGAAATGTTCGCTACTGGGATATCTCTCACTGCCGGGGGCAGACCTGCGCAAGCGCTCAAGAATAAACAGGCCATTAATAAATACAGTTTCATGAGGAAGTTAAAAACTGAATGCAACTTCAGCAAAGAACATGCGCTGTGGGTAGGGATGGACAATCCACGCCTGGGTACCCGTCAGATTGTTAATGCCGACTGAGACTCTGCTATTGACGGTGTCTCTGATTTTAAATCGGTAGTTGGTCTTGAAGTCCATGAAGTGGTACCCGCTGACGGCGCCAAAAACATTGTTTCTATAATCTTTATTGTCTTGATCAGTGAACGAATCCGAGATGAAGCGCCCGGCAAGTGATAGATCCCAGACATTGGTGGCATGGTAGGTGAGAAAATAATTGGCGCGGTAATGGGGCAAGCGGATGATTTGTTTGCCACTCAGATCAAAACTGTCTGGCCCCGGAGTTGCCGAAGTATGATTTGGCGCAGTGTAGTCGATTATCGCGTGATGGCGATCTACTTGTACGTTCATCCAGGTGCCGTTGGCGGCGAAATCAAATTTCGATTTCAGGACACGGCTTTGTTGAAATATCAGTTCGACCCCAGTGGTGCTGGTTTTGTCGATATTCTGAAATCCAGTGGTGGTGACGCCGCTATTGATTGTTTTCACACTTTGAATGGCATCCTCTATGTCATCACGAAAAACACTTGTGCGGATAAAACCCCTGGGTATGAGGTAGTCTACCGACCAGTTATGTTGAGTTGCATTCTCGGGTCTGAGGCTGGCATTGGCCTGCGTAATTGAGAGTGGAGTTGCGAGTGATTGAAACAGCTCAGCAATGACTGGAAAGCGATGGGCCCGACCGAACGAGTAGCGATACTTCCAGTTTCCGGACTCATATCCCAATGAAACCTTTGGTGACGTTGCCGTCAGGTTCCGGTCCGGTACTATGGTGCTCCCGACGACACCATTGGATGCTGACCAGTCCTCGTAGCGAACCCCAGCGGTAACGTCCCAGCCCGGCCTGAATCTATAAGCGCCCTGCACAAAGCCGGCATGGGTCGAGGTTCGGCCTTGATTATTTAAACTGGGGTTAACTGCACCGATACCTGCAGAGTAATCCGTCATTTTAGACTGCTGGAATCCTAAATTGTATCGATCATAGTGATATCCGTACAGAAGAGACAGTTTTTTGCTGTTAAATAATTCGTTGGTGCTGAGTTTGGCATCAGCATTGAACCAATTGTAGTTATTGAAGCTCTGAATCTGACCATCTGCGCCAGAATTGAGAGCTCGTGCTGCCGCGGGACCACCCGTCTGGCCGAGGCCGTAATAAGCGTTGCCTCTATCGTCTCTAAGAACATTGAAAGAACTCACATTCGAATTAACTGTCCACTTCGAGTCTGCGCTGATCTTTCCGTTAATGCCCCCCCCAAGCTGCAGCGTCTCACGTTGATTTTCGCTGAGACCAAAACTCTTGCTGATGACATCAAATTTCGAACCATCCTGTGAAGCGACTTGACTGCCATTAGTATAAAACGGTTGCCCGGCCGCATTGGTTAAATAAGTACTGGGACTCCCCGTGCTGGTGCGTACTTCATAGGCCGAGGTGAAGGCCGCCAACAAGGTTGGCGTGATGTCGAAGCCCAGTTTGATTTTATATAAGCTGCTGTGATGTTTCTCAACCCCACTGTCCCCATAAATAGCGCTGGGCGTGCCCCGGGTGTCGGGGATGAAGTAGGCGCCAGTAACTGGGTTTGCTGCGACCCCGGTTCCCAAACCGGTATTGTCCATGAGGTAGCTCTGGGGCTGACTCTGATTTTCTATGCGGTTATAGGATGCCAGCACCGATAAACGATCTTTGAAGCGGTCGCCATACGAGGCAAATTCACGGTTGCCCAGTAGCACTTGCTTATCGCCTCCAAAGGGATTGTTGTAGGGTTGGATCATGATGGCGCTCTCAGTATAGAACTCGCGCTTCTGCGGCATGCGCGTGGTGATATTCACCACCCCGCCCATGGAGTTACCGCTGTACTCTGCCGAGAAGCCACCATACACCACGTCCACCGCCTCGATCTCATTAGGCCCGACCAGTGACCATCGCGGCGCCCCATTGAAGGAGGCCTGTAAAAAGTTATGGATCGGCATCCCATCAACAAAGACCATATTACGCCCGGTCGAGAACATATCCGAGCCGCGTATCGCCATGACACCATTGGGGTCGCCGGGGAAGCGCTGGCGAATTTGCAAGCTGGGCATAAATTTGATCGATTCTTCCACGGTCTGAGCATTTTGCAGCTCGATCTGCTCGCGCGTTATGCGCATGATGGGTGAGGTGTAGCGCGTATCACGTTCAACCTTCTGCTGGATGACCATGGTCTTGAACACGACTGGCTGATCATCACCTGCCGCAGGTTTGTCCTTACCCTTATCCTCGCTGGCTGCTTCAGTTGGCGTTTTCACGTCAGCAGCGGGTAAAGGCGCAACGCCCGGTACCACCGGACTGCTGGTTTGCGCTGACTGAACCGGTTTGTCCGGCTGCACACTCTGCCTTTTGACCGTGCTGGCTGGCTGCGGGGTGGCCGCAAGTGGCTTGGCTGCTTGGGCGACTGTCACGTTTTTTTCCGGCAGCGGTTTCTTGGCCAGCGCCGACGCATCGGCTGCCCAGACAGACGATGCGCACAGCAGACTCGCCAGCGCGAGCGGAATGGGTTTCAGTCTTGTTTTGCGTTGCATATTTCTTCCTCGTTCTCTTTCAGATTATTTTGTGACGACCCGTTCAAACGACACGATACGCAGGCCTTCCGCCGCGGTATTCCACACCACCAGCACTTGCCTGCCGCTGATCAGCGGCACGGGATAATCCGCCGCCCCGGTGGTATCCATCAGACGCTGCGGTTCCCCCCATGTGCTACCGCCATCCTTCGAGTGCATCATTTGTACGGAATAAGCGCTTCCATCAAATTCGCGCCAGGTGAGGATGACCGTGTCGCCCGCCGCCACTACCGCCGCATGATTTGCCTGGACTGCGGAATTGCCGATGGCCACGGGCTGTGATTCCCAGTTGCCGTCAATGCGTTTGTAGAACAGCCCCTGGCGCTTGTTGCCATTGGTAAACCAGGTCAGATGCAGCCGGCCTTGGCCATCGGCTGCAATGCTGCCACCGTTATGCGGACAGGCATCAATTTGCCATTCATCATCCGTGACACGGCGTACTCCACCCTGATCCAGATTCGCGATGGCGAAGTCGCGCGTGTTGACACCGAAAATATTGCGCCAGAACACCACCGGACCTGTTTGTGTCCAGGTAAGCGCAATCCGGCAGCACTCGCAGATATGTTGCTGAAATTTGCGGTTGGCGCTGAAACTTGTGCCGTTGTCAGCGGATTGCGCGGTATAAATCGACACTCCGGAAAACTTGCCGCCTTGTTCTCTTGCCGCATCGCGGTCACGCGCATCCAGCCATGCCACCGTCACCCCGCCGGCACCATCAATCGCCAGCGCATCGAAGCGATGGCTGGTGATACGGCCATCGTCGTTCAGCGTGATCGGTGTGGAGAAGCTCCGGCCCGAATCCGTGGAACGGGCGAAGCGGATGTTGCCGGAATATTTTTGCGGCAGCGTCTGTGTCCAGCTCAGGACTATCGTGCCGTCACGGGCTACGGCAATCTTGGGGCGATTCTCGCCGTCAGCCGAGATGTCTTCCGGTTCAGGAGTAACTACAACCGGGGTGGAAAAACTTTCCCCGCCGTCATCCGAGCGGGAGGCCAGCAGTTGCTGATTCTCCACTTTCGCCAGCCATAAGCGGCCGTCACCATCAAGCGTTATGCCCACCGCCAATGTCGTCTTGAGCGACCGCGGCTTTGCATCGCGCTGATTTTCCGCGGCCAGGTCTTTGTGGTCCGCGAGCGCTGTTGCCGAAATGCTCAGCAACAAAATGGCTGCAATATGATGAATCCACATACCCGTCCCTCGCAATAATGTCGAGGCGTGAGATTAGCTTGGTTTATGCTATGTGGGAATGTGGCAAATTGTCGCGCGACAATTTGTCGCACCTTGGCTGATCGGCAGGTACGCACATACCAGGCAAGATTCAGCGCTCTCCTGGGGTAGAGAGGACAGAGTGGGCAGTCGCTTGAATCTGTGCAGGTGAAACGGGGTTAGGAGGAGCGGCAGCGCGATGCTAAAGCAACGCTACGCCCGCTGTGGCGTAAGCCTGGATGTTTCAATCCAGAGGAATTAAACGATAACCTTCACTCTTGCTGTTCCACGATACGAAAATGCCTCGGGCGTTACTTAGTAAAAACGGAAAGTCGCTTCTATTTGTGCTTTCTGCGATGGACCTGGCTGGTAACCAAGTCTGGCCCCCATCGGTTGACTGCATCATCAGAAGTTGCGTTTTGGCGCCGTCATACTCGGTCCAGGTCAGGATGACATGCTTTCCCCGAGCCATGATGTCCGGATGACTGGGCAGTTTTTCCGGCGTACCGAACGGCAACGGATATGAGAAATTTTGCCCCCGGTCGGACGAATAGGCATAGAACAAACCTTGACGGACGCTGCCTTGCGTAAACCAGGCAATATGGTAGCGGCCATCGGTACTGATAGAAAGTGCCGGTCCATGTTCAGGACAGCCTTTGATCTCCCATTGGTCAAAGGTGACGCGCCACGATAGCGGCTCCCTGCCATCAGCTCGTGTCCTGAGCAGACCATGATCGCGGATGCCACCCGGATAAATGAAGCGCGCAAACAAAACAGGCTGGCCATCGTTATCAATAGCAGCGGCAATACGGCAGCATTCACAGAGGGTATCGGAGAGTTTTTGATTGATGAAATCAGGACTGCCCTGGCCGTCAACGGTCGTGTAATAAATCGCGTTCCCTGGTTGTCTCCAGTCGGTGCGGTCGCGTTCATCAAGCCAGAAGATATGAGCCTGACCGGACGCATTTAAAACCAACCGGCCTTGAAAAAAATTTGCTTCGGATGCTTTGTCGCTCAAGGGTTTTGGTATTGAGAAACTGCGGCCATTATCGGTAGAGGTGCTGAAATATAGGGCTATCGGTTGAGTACCTTCAGCCGGATAGATGACGGAGATCCGGCCGGAACGGTCCACGGCGATGCCGGGCCGATTCTCACCGCTCACTTTGATGCGCTGTGATTTCTTATTGATACGCACAGGCGCACTGAAGGTCTTGCCCAGGTCGGTTGAATAATCAACATAGACATGCCACTTCTCCGGCACGACCCGCCATAAGCGGTCATCGGGGCCAAAAGCAGCGGTGACGAACAAACCGCCACCTTGAGGATAGTGCGTGTAATCGGTTGTTCCAGCCTTTGGATGATAGCCATAGCTAGCAGTGCTAAATGCCATGGCGCCGAGCAGCAATAGGTAGTTGAGCAGTCGACTACTGCCCAGCGAGAGGCACCCCAAAAATCCCCTTGCAATTGTTTTTCTATTGATGCGAACGGTACTCTCTGTAATCGGGTAATCAGGCATGGTTATCATTACAATCAGTCCAGAATCCGCAAAAGTGCAATTGCTGCTAAAGAGACGCTAGAACGCGACAACGAAGCGGTAAGTGATCCGGTAATCCGGCGGTGTCTGGTAACCGCTGATGTCTTTGACTATCGGTGTGCCAATTGACAAGGCAGTATTCCAGTTTTTACCGCCAGAGTATCTGATGCCCGGCGAGACATAAACGATATTACTGCCCGAGTTAGGATCAGCCAGGCCAGCGGTTCTCTGACGATCCTGCCATGTGCCGTTTAGTTCCAGAACACCTGTCCACGGCGCATTATTGCTGGCAACAAAAAGGTTATTTCTGGCCAAGCCAACGAAGGAATAGGAAAGCGCGGCATTGTAATCAAAAAGATCGCCGAGGTCAGTTTTTTGCGCCCCTGTGGTTGCGACTGTATAGAGGATGCTGCTATCAAGCGAGAGCTTTCCCATGGCGCGCGTGAAGGAAAAACCAACAGCAGGATTCCATGCGCCGCCGCTGGGCTGAGAATGTGTTTCAAGTCTTGCACCGGCACCTTGGACGTGGGTTGCACCCGATGCGGTTTTAAGAGCTACGACCAGTGATAAATGGTTTAGCTGATCGGCGGTTTGAAAAAAACGATATTGACTAAACAGGGAAACGCCGCCAAATCCGCCTGGATTGCCTTGTCTAAGGACTTCATCGCCAGCTTCATTCGGTGAGCGCAGACCAAAACGCTGTACACCAGCAAAGCGGATACCCAGCGTCAAGTTGTCGGTCACACCATAGGCCGCAAAGGTCGATGGTATTAACAGAGATTTCACGCTGTGAACATCACCATGGGCATCATCGACAGCATTATTTTTTAGATCAAGTAGTTGGGCACCGGAAGCATTGTTAAACCCAGTAAATTGGGTGATTATACCGCCGGCCCACATGCCCACAGGAAGCGTTACGCCGGTTTGAGTGATAATTGGAGATGCGGTACCAATGCCAAAGCCCAGCGAACCGTGATCAGCCTGAGCTGCATTACTGTAAATGGCGAATGCCGATACTAGAAGTATTGCTAAAGGTATTTTTTTCGATTGATTCATGACTAATTCTTATAATTTATGGCGTTGGGATGCCAGGCATTCTTTAAATGCGTACACATAAACCCGGATTGTTTGCTCATGGCCATGAATCACGGCACAAGTCAGCACTCACATTTACGCCATTATTGAATACCGAAGCCAGAGAGTAATCCAGTTCAACAAGCGTGGGAATGTGACAAATTGTCGCACCCCCAATTTCGTCAGGGCGCAGGACCAAAGGTAGATACTCTGTTCGCCGTCAACACTATTTTCTGATTTTCCGCATCATGCGGGAAGCGCATAGAATCGTGAATTATCGAACGGCTGGTCGTGGGCGAACATACCATGAATCGCATGCAGCAATTTACGCATAACAGCGCACACCCCCTGCATCGGCGTTTTGCCGCTGGCAGTCAGATGTACGAAGAAACCTTTCACATGCGGATCATGCGCTTTGGCGCTCAAGGCGGGCATATACAGCGCC
>JAUSLF010000019.1 GCA_030646695.1 Nitrosomonadaceae bacterium | reverse complement strand
ACCGACGAGGATGAGGACGAGGACGAGTGAGGCTTCACATCTGCCTGGTGTCCCCGCTGCCCACCCCGGGCAGCGGTCTTGCCTGTAACTGCTCCCCTTTGTTGAACGACTATCGTCCGCTCAGCGCACCAGAGGCTGAGCTCATAGCTATTGATGCCTCAGGTAAGAAATCAGTAGCGCCTCTGCCCTAATCGCTCAGCCCCAAGAAATTCCGCAATGGCATCCATACCTAACCGGCTAGCATAGCCGCTGAATACCAACTTGACCGAGTTTCTCATTTCAGATCCATTGAGATAGAAAATGCTACGCAACTTTCCGCATGCTGATATTCCGCATCCTCACAGAATACGTGATTACTTTATAGCGACACTTACATTTGTTTGTGTAGCGATCAGCCTGGTCATCGATGCCAGCGGAACCCTGGAACAGCAGAACACCATGGGGATTATCGCCTGGACATTTTTGTTTGCATTGCTGTTCGGTGAAAATAAGGAAGTACGGACACAGGTTATCATTGCTGTTGCTTTCGCCACGGCTGGCGAGCACTTTGCATCTATCTACATGAGTGGATATACCTACCGCTTTGTAAACGTACCAGCTTATGTGCCGCCCGGTCACGGAATGGTTTATTTAACCGCTGTAGCGCTGGCGCGTTCTGGCTTCTTTCTAAGATATGCCAGAAAAATTGCTGTATTTGTGGTGGTGGTATGTGGAGTATGGTCACTCTGGGGAATCAGCGGCTATCCAGAACAGGGCGATCAGGTTGGTGCCTTACTGTTCTGCGTTTTCCTGATTTACCTGTTTAAAGGCCGCTCGCCGATGGTTTATCTTGCGGCCTTCTTCATTACTACCTGGCTGGAATTAATTGGCACAGCAGCCGGGACCTGGCAATGGGCAACGATAGAGCCGGTGCTGGGATTATCCCAGGGAAATCCGCCAAGCGGTGTTGCCGCCTGGTATTGCCTGGTTGATGCAGTAGCCATCGGTGGGGCGCCGCTGGTATTAAACGCTCTGAGAAAAAGTAGGGGCTGGTTTAAATCGCGAAAAGCACGCAAGGATATCCGTCAGGGGGCAGGAAACGAGTAGCCGTGCTTTGAGTGAGTCCGTCTTGTGGCCATGCTACCCCCCAGCCAAGCGCTTTGCCCCTGGTTGCTTAACACCAGACTCGAAATTCGGCACATATGATTTTCTTGGTTAATGCTGTATCATGCCTACCCATGGTTGCTTGGCGTTACTGTCCGGTCACAGCCGCAACCAGTCGTGTCTTTTGTTTGTATACGATTTCCTACAATAATTGTCCTGCCTAGACCGGTCCCAACAATCGTTGGTAGGTGGTTTAGGAGTAATGCAAATGTCGTTTGATCAACTCGGCCTATCGGCTGAAATTCTGCGTGCCATCGTCGATCAAGGCTACACAGAACCCACCCCTATTCAGGCACAGGCAATTCCGCCGATCCTCGAAGGCAAGGACATCATGGGCGGAGCGCAAACTGGCACTGGCAAGACTGCCGGTTTTACCCTGCCTATGCTGCATCGGTTGCAGCCTCATGCCAACACCAGCGTGTCGCCCGCCAGACATCCGATTCGTGCACTGGTTCTGGTACCAACACGCGAACTGGCAGCGCAGGTATATGAGAGCGTCAAGGCTTACGGAAAATATTTACCGCTCAGATGCGCGGTAGTTTACGGTGGCGTCAATATGGACCCTCAAGTCAAAGACTTGCGCGCTGGGGTAGAAATCCTGGTGGCGACGCCTGGACGGCTGCTGGATCACGTACAACAGAAAACCATGAATCTTTCCAAGGTGGAAATCCTGGTACTAGATGAAGCCGACCGTATGCTGGACATGGGTTTTCTGCCCGATATAAAGCGGATCCTCGCACTAATGCCGGAACAGCGCCAGAGTCTGATGTTCTCCGCCACCTTTTCTGAAGAGATCAAGAAACTCGCGGATAAGCTGCTGAAACAACCGATATTGATCGAAGTGGCAAGACGCAATTCCATCAGCGAACTGGTAACGCATGTAGTGCATCCGGTCGAACGCGACCGCAAACGTGAACTGCTGGCGCATCTCATCAAATCGCACGATCTGAAACAGGTGCTGGTATTCGTCCGGACCAAGCATGGCGCCAGCCGCCTCGCGCAGCAACTGGAGCGGGATGGCATCACCGCCACTTCAATTCATGGCGATAAAAGCCAACCGCAACGCACTCAGGCGCTGGCGGAATTCAAACAAGGCACAGTACGTGCACTGGTGGCCACCGACGTTGCTGCACGTGGACTCGACATCGAGGATTTGCCGCATGTGGTCAATTTCGAGTTGCCCACTACACCAGAAGACTACATCCATCGCATCGGACGCACTGGGCGCGCCGGCACCAAAGGAGATGCGATTTCTCTGGTGTGTGAAGACGAAAATGAATTGCTTGAAGGTATCGAGAAACTTCTGAAATTCAAACTCAAGGTAGAGATAGCTGCCGGATTTGAGCCGGGAACAACGCATCGTAAAGCAGAATCGGGGCATGCTGCTCCCGCACACAAACGCCATGAACAGGTCAAACTGGAATCGAAACAACGCACTGAGTCACACTCTGGGCGTAGTAATGAAACGCGCCCCGCACTTCGTTCGGAAGGGCCTGCGCATGGGCAGGCAGGACGCTCCAGAGCGCCACAAGATCCACTCTTCAGTCAACCTTATACACCTTCGGCACGCCCAGCTGCCGGTACAACAGCATTACCCACTGCAACGCAGGAACAGCCTGCCCATTCCCGCCACGGACACCAGAAAAAACCGCTGCCGGCACTGTTCATGCCACCCCTCCTTGACAAGTCCAAGCAGAATGAGTGAAACAAGGTTGCTGCCAGCGCCTGCTGCTGCATAATCCGGCCATCACCGCACGACATGGCTAACCGCCTGACAAAGATCTACACCCGTACCGGCGATGACGGCACTACCGGCCTGGGGGACGGTGCGCGATCCGGCAAGGAAAGCGCTCGCATCGAGGCTATCGGCAGCGTGGACGAACTCAACAGCTGCATCGGTGTTCTGCTGGCAGAGAGTCTTGAGGAAGGGGTGCGCGGTAAACTGGAAAATATCCAGCATGACTTATTTGATCTGGGCGGCGACCTGAGCATTCCCGGCCGCGTCAGCATGAGTGAAATACAAGTCACGCGCCTGGAACATCAACTCGATCAATATAACGCCACCCTGCCTGCACTGAAGGAATTCATACTTCCCGGCGGAACGCGGGCAGCAGCTCTTTGCCACGTCGCCCGTGCCATATGCCGACGCGCGGAAAGATGCGTGGTCAGACTGTCCCGTACCGAAACAGTGGCGCCGTTCAACATCCAGTACCTCAACCGCCTATCGGATTTTCTGTTCGTACTATGCCGGGTATTGAATCGCCAGCAGGATGTGGAGGATGTGCTGTGGCAACCGGGCAAGAATCGCAATTCTGACGCCAGCTAACGCCCTTCTGTCACTTCTCTTTATGCCGGAAGCTTTCTACTATCAGCAACATGGCGCCGACAAAAATAGCGGAATCGGCCACGTTGAACGCAGGCCAGTGGTAACCGCTGATATGAAAATCGAGAAAATCGACTACGTGGCCCAGAGTGATGCGGTCCCATAAATTACCCAGCGCACCACCCAGCACCAGACTCAGCGACATGCAGAACAGTTTCTCCGCCGCATGCTTGCGTAGCAGATAAACAATCAGGACCGAAGCGCCCGCTGCAATCCCGCTGAAAAACCAGCGCTGCCAACCGGAGGCATCACTCAGGAAGCTGAACGCCGCCCCGGCGTTATACGTCAGTACCAGATTGAAAAACGAAGTTATGACTATGTGCTCGCCATAAGTGAGCGCTGACTGTACAAGGTGTTTTGTAAAGAGATCCAGCGCAATGACTACCACGCTGATCATCAACCACCTACGCATAGGTTCTGGGCTCGCCGTCACCATACCAGTTGCTCACGCAACGCCCACAAATGTGCGGGTGGTTGGCATCAGCACCGACATCGGCACGGTAATGCCAGCAGCGCTCGCATTTGGCATGGACACTGGGAGCGACCCTAACCCAACTCATATTTTCTGCTGCTGTACCAACATTGTCAGGACAGCCGCCACGATGTAAACGAATTGCCGAAACAATATAAACAAAACGCAGCTCATTCCCCAGCGAAGATAGGGTGTCATAAAGATGTTTGTCGGCTCCCGTGTAAATATCAAGCTCACAAGCTAAGGCGGACCCAATCCTACCCGCCATCCGCTCTGCTTCTATTTTTGAAGTTACTTCTGACCGGATTTCGCCACGAATTTTTTCCCACTTGACCTGCAAATCATGTCCGCTATCGACAGAATTCCCAGGCAATATATTTTCCCATAATGTAAGAAATATACTGTCATCCTTAACCCCCGGCATAAGCTTCCACGCCTCTTCAGCGGTAAAAGAAAGTACCGGAGCCATCACGTAAATCAGCGAACGACTAATCGCGTACAGCGCATTCTGCGCGGAACGCCGCGCACGTGAATTAACGCCTGTGGTGTAGAGACGATCCTTTAAGATATCCAGATAGAAACTACCCAAATCTTCCGAGCAAAAATTGTGCATCGCTTTCATGGCGGGATGAAATTCATAGTTTTTGTAGTCTCGCTTCGCCCCGGAAAGAAACAAATCCGTCATCAGCAAGGCATAACGATCTATTTCCAGCCATTCTTCAACTGGCAGCTTGTCTTTAGTTGCGTCGAAATCGGCCAGATTCGCCAACAGAAAGCGCAGGGTGTTACGGATGCGGCGATAGCTTTCCACCACACGCTTGAGGATTTCATCGGAGATGGTCAGTTCACCAGAATAATCCGTCGAAGCCGCCCACAGGCGCAGGATGTCAGCGCCGTAGGTATCCATCACCTTCTGCGGGGCGATCACATTACCCTTGGACTTGCTCATCTTATGGCCGGAACCATCGACCACGAAGCCATGCGTCAACAGCGCCTTGTAAGGCGCACGGCCGTCCATGGCGCAACCGGTGAGCAGACTGGACTGGAACCAGCCGCGATGCTGGTCGGAGCCTTCCAGATAAAGATCGGCAGGGTAGGCTAATTCATCGCGTCGCTTGAGCACGGAGAAATGCGTGACGCCGGAGTCGAACCACACATCCAGTGTGTCGGTGACTTTTTTGTACTGTGTCGCGTCCACCTCGGGGAAAGCCGCAATATCCAGGCTGAACCACGCCTCGATGCCGCGCTCTTCCACTTGCAGTGCTACTTTTTCCAGCAGTGCCGAAGTGTCGGGATGCGGCTCGCCGGTCTCCTTATGCACGAACAAAGGCATGGGCACACCCCAGTTGCGCTGGCGCGACACGCACCAGTCCGGGCGGTTTTTGATCATGGCTTCCAGCCGCGCACGGCCCCAGGCCGGGAAAAACTGCGTATGCTCCACCGCCGCATTAGCGATGCCGCGCAGCGTCTGTCCGCTT
Organism: Nitrosomonadaceae bacterium; assembly: GCA_030646695.1. Taxonomy (GTDB): domain Bacteria; phylum Pseudomonadota; class Gammaproteobacteria; order Burkholderiales; family Nitrosomonadaceae; genus VFJL01. The sequence continues at coordinate 21,064 of JAUSLF010000019.1, read as the reverse complement.
TTGCCGTGCTGGCCCATGCCGATGAACCATTGGTGGGTAGCGCGAAAAATAACCGGTGTCTTGTGACGCCAGCAATGGGGATAGCTGTGGTTGAGCCGCGTGGAAGCCATCAGATTGCCGCTGGCTTGCAGAGTGTCGATGACCACCTTATTGGCATCCCACACACTCATGCCACCGACCAGTGGGATTTTTGCGAAGAATTTGCCGTTATCGTCCACCGGGTTGTCCACCGGCAGAAAATATTTCTGACCAACGATATAATCATCGACACCATGTGCCGGAGCGGTATGCACCAAGCCAGTGCCCGCGTCCAGCGTGACATGTTCACCACAAATGATTTTCACGGTGCGCTCATAGAGTGGGTGCCGAACTTCCAAGTGTTCCAATTTTCTACCAAGACACGCTCCAACCACTTTGAATGAAGCGATGCCATATCTGGCCATGGTTGACTCAACCAGTTGCTCTACAATAACTAGATAGAGAGGTTCATCGTTACGGTTACACTTAACCAAGGCATAAGTAAGCTCTGGATGGACTGCTACAGCTTGATTCGCTGGCAAGGTCCATGGTGTTGTCGTCCAGATCACTAGGCTGATTCTTCTGCCAATGGCATCGTCATGCGCCTCTTGGCTTACAAAATCAAATTTTTGATGTACGTCATGTGGATGCCCAGCTACATTCTCAAATATAAACGCCACATCAATTGCTGGCGAATTCTTGTCTTCGTACTCGACTTCCGCTTCGGCCAGCGCTGAGCCGCAGTCCACGCACCAATGCACCGGTTTGCTACCTTGATACAGATAGCCGTTTTCATAAATCTTGCCCAAAGCACGCATGATGTCGGCCTCGGTTTTGAAGTCCATGGTGAGATAAGGATTGTCCCATTCGCCCAGCACACCTAAGCGGATAAAGTCGGCTTTCTGGCGTTCGACCTGCGCTTGGGCATATTCGCGGCACAATTCACGGAACTTCACAGGCTCGATATTCTTGCGGTGTTTTTTTTCCACCACCAATTCGATCGGCAGGCCGTGGCAATCCCAGCCCGGCACATAAGGTGCGTCAAAACCCGCCAGGGTTTTGCTCTTGACGATGATGTCCTTGAGGATTTTATTGACTGCGTGGCCGATGTGAATGTCGCCGTTGGCATACGGCGGGCCATCGTGCAATACGAACTTGGGGCGGCCCTGGCAAACTTCACGAATCTTCTGATAGAGTTTTTTTTCCTGCCAGGCTTTGAGCATGATCGGCTCGCGCTTGGCAAGATCGCCGCGCATCGGAAAGGGCGTGTCGGGCAGATTAAGAGTCTTTTTAGAATCGGTCATGAGATATCAATTCAGATTATGCGACAGACTGCTTGCAGTGCGCCTGCACAGGATGTGAAGTCAAAAAATAATTCTTTGCATTTTCCACATCACGCTCGATCTGTCTGGTGAGCATACCCAAATCGGAATACTTTTCCTCATCGCGCAGCTTGTGCAGAAAGTCCATGCGCAAGTGGCGGCCATAGATTTCCTGATCGAAATCGAACAGGTGTACTTCCAGCACCGGTTTGCCACTTTTGTATACGGTGGGCCGTACCCCCAGGCTGGCTACACCGCGCGTCACCCGCTGTGAGGATAATCCCTCTGCACCATGCACTTCCACCGCAAAAATTCCCGACAGTGGGGGCCGATTGTGCCGCAATTGCATGTTGGCGGTGGGAAAACCGATCTTCTTGCCCAGCTTGTCGCCATCGACCACCCGCCCGCTGATACTGTAAGGCCGCCCCAGCAGACGATGGGCAAGATCGAGATCGCCGCTCACCAGCGCTTCCCGTACCGCCGTGCTTGAAACCCGCAGGCCATCCACGGTGAAGCTTGGCATTTCCGCCACTTCAAAACCATGTTGCGCCGAACACGCTTGCAACATGGCAAAATCGCCGGCGCGGCGCGCGCCGAAGCGAAAATCATCTCCTACCAGTATCCAGCGCACGCCAAGTCCGCGCTGCAGAATGCGGGCAATAAAATCCTCCGCACTGATTTTTGCGAAATTGAAATTGAAACGGCATACCTGCACTCGCTCCACACCCGATTCGGCCAGCAGCTCCAGCTTCTCCCGCAGGCTGGTGAGCCGCGTAGGCGCCTGGTCCGGCGCAAAAAACTCGCGCGGGTGCGGCTCGAAAGTCATGACGCAGGAAACGAGGCCCAGCCGGTTAGCGGCTTCCTTCAGCCGCGCAAGCATGGCTTGATGGCCCAGATGCACGCCATCGAAATTGCCGATGGTGAGCACAACCGGAGCTTCGGCTTGAACGGGAATTCCACGAGAAACATGCATGACACAAGGCTGCTTAAAAGCCTGAATTGTAGCCTGTTTCCGGCGGGCGGGTCTAGGCAGCCCAAGACATATTGGGTATGCTGAGCAAAATGATAATTACGTATTCTATTTGGCGTGATGCCGAGAATCGGCCCTGTGCCTGCCTCCAGTAAACTCTAAGATCCTGTGCTTGATAACATGGCAGTGAGGGGAGGCTCGCTGCATCTTTAGAGACTGAGCTCCCCTTTCTGGGATTAGAATGAAACTTCCGCAATCAAGGTTTCCTTTGAATGATTAATTTCAGCAACGTCTCCAAGCGTTACCCTAACAGCTATGATGCGCTGAAGAATATTGCCTTCACCGTTGAAACGGGTGAGATGGTCTTTATTACCGGCCATTCCGGCGCGGGCAAAAGCACCCTATTGAAGCTGATTGCCGCGATCGAACGCCCCACTTCCGGCAGCATTATCGTTAATGGTCAGAATATTGGCACGCTTAAGGGCGCAGCGATTTCCATTCTGCGGCGTAATCTCGGTCTGGTTTTTCAGGATCAAAAAATCCTGTTTGACCGCAACGTGTTCGACAACGTGCTATTGCCACTGCAAATCAGCGGTTTTGATCCCAAGGCGGCAACCGGGCGGGTGCGTGCCGCTCTCGATAAAGTTGGACTGCTGGGGAAGGAAAAAGCGTGTCCCATCACGCTCTCCGGTGGTGAGCAGCAACGCCTGTGCATCGCCCGCGCAGTGGTCAATCGCCCTTCCATTCTGATCGCCGATGAGCCGACCGGCAACCTCGACGCCGATTACGCCCGCGATATTATGGACATGTTCAGATCGTTTCATCAGGTGGGCGTAACTGTGCTGATCGCCACCCACGCCGCGGAATTGCTGGGCGGCGCCCAACAACGCATTCTAACGCTTGATCACGGGAAATTAGCAGCATGAGCGTATGGCTTTCACATCACTCGTACGCCCTTGCCCTGGCGCTGAAACGGCTCCTACGCACACCGTTCTCCAGTCTGCTCAGCATCGCCGTAATGGGCATTGCCCTGAGTCTGCCCGCAGGGGGTTACATGCTGCTGGGAAACTTGCAAACCTTTTCCGGGCATATATCCGGCGCACCGCAGCTAAGCCTGTTTCTGGCGCTGGATGCAAGCCGGGATGAAGTTGCGCAGATCAGATCACGCTTGAAGCAACACCCGCAGGTAGCGAGCTTTCAGTTTGTTCCCAAGGATCGCGCCCTGCAGCAACTCAAGCAGGGCAATGGTCTGGCCGATGTGGTAGATAGCCTTGCGCAAAATCCACTACCCGATGCTTTCGTGATCAACGCCAAGAGTACTGCTCCCGAAGTGCTGGAATTATTGCGTGCCGAGATACAGAAGTGGCCCAAGGCTGAGCATGTACAGCTTGACTCTGCTTGGGCTAGGCGGCTGGATGCACTGCTTAGCTTGGGGCGGTTGGCGGTGCTGATGCTTGCTGCATTGCTGAGTTTCGCGCTGGTGACGGTAACCTTCAACACCATACGTCTACAAATCCTTACCAAGCGGGATGAAATCGAGGTATCGAAGTTGATCGGCGCAACCAACGGCTTCATCCGCCGCCCTTTTCTTTATTTTGGTGCAATCCAGGGAATAGCAGGGGGAGTCGCGGCATGGCTCATCATCGCTCTAGGGATCTACTTGATCAATGGCGCGCTGGCCGATCTGGCACTGCTTTATGCGTTCGACTTCCATCTGCGCCATCTTTCCTCGGAAGACAGTATGAGCCTGTTGTTATTCTCAACCTGGCTGGGCTGGCTGGGGGCATGGTTGTCGGTCGCGAGCCATCTTTGGCAAATAGAACCAAGATAATTCAAAAGGTTATAGCACTTCCGCCGGGAACTTTTTAAAAAACTGGCACTCCTAGAAACAGAGTGCTAATATTTTAGCAAGAAACCAAAAGACCCAAGGAGAATACGATGACTTTTGCTTTGGCCATACCTTCGACTAACGGTAGCATCGAAAGCTACATCCAGTCTGTCAACCGCTTTCCCATTCTTTCCCAGGAAGAAGAAACCCGCCTGGCGCGGTGTCTGCGAGACGAGGACGACATCGACGCTGCGCGTCAATTGGTGCTGTCACACTTGCGCGTGGTGGTCTCCATCGCCCGTGGCTACAGAGGCTATGGTCTGCCACAAGCCGATCTGATTCAGGAAGGTAACATTGGTTTGATGAAAGCAGTCAAACACTATGATCCGGAACGTGGCGTACGACTGATATCGTTTGCAATCTACTGGATCAAGGCGGAAATTCACGAATTCGTTCTGCGCAACTGGCGGCTGGTAAAAATCGCCACCACCAAAGCGCAACGCAAGCTGTTCTTCAGCCTGCGCAGCATGCGGCAAGGACTGGATACCATGAGCCCGGAAGAAGTCCATGCCATGGCGAAGCAGTTGAGCGTCAAGCCTGAAGAAGTGGTGGAAATGGAAACCCGCTTCAGTGGACGCGATATTTCACTCGAGCCCCTGTCCGAAGATGAAGATGAGGCATACAGCCCCATTGCCTATCTCACCGATGGTTCCGAGCCTTCACAATTGCTGGAGACCAAACAAACCAATCGCCTGCACGGCGAGGGGCTGGAACGAGCGCTGGCCAGTCTGGACGCACGCAGCCGCCATATTATCGAAGCCCGCTGGCTGCGGGAAAAAGACACCGCAACACTGCATGATCTCGCAACCGAGCTGGGCGTATCCGCTGAACGGATCCGCCAGATCGAAGTCAAGGCAATGCAGAAGATGCGGGGCGCGTTGGCGCCATCTACATAAGATGCTCTCGCTTAATAATTTCAGCCAGGCCAATTGGCTTGGCTGAAAAGCTCCAGCACTAACTCTGGTTGCTGTCCGCCCATTGTTCCGGCGTCAGCGTCTTCATGGATAGTGCGTGGATCTCCTGCTTCATCCTGTCGCCGAGCGCGCGATAAACCAGCTGATGTTGCTGCACCATGTTTTTCCCCCGGAATTCAGCGCTGACAATGATGGCATTGAAATGATGCCCATCACCTTCCACTTGCACCAATTCGCACGGCAAAGCAGTTTCGATATGAGTCTGTATGCTTTCTGCTGTAACCATTCCGCAGTTTCCTTTTTTAGGTGAATACTCCTCGACACGCAATCACATCTGCCTTGTGCCGATTCGCAAAAAACGCAAAGATTAATGCCGAAGCTTGTAGCCTGTTTTCAGCATTTGCAATGTTAGCCATGATACTGCCAGAAAGCACGTCACCACAATTGCAAAACTGAAGTAAGGTGAAACATCCGACACGCCAAAGAAACCGTAGCGAAACCCGTCGATCATGTAGAAAAACGGATTGAAATGGGACAGGCTTTGCCAGAACGGTGGCAGCGAGTGGATTGAATAGAATACGCCGGACAGAAACGTCAGTGGCAGAATGATGAAGTTCTGGAATGCGGCAAGCTGGTCGAATTTTTCCGCCCATATGCCGGCGATAACACCCAGCGCACCCAGCAAGGCACTGCCCAGCAGGGTAAACAGAAGTACCCACGGAAGCGAGCGTAACGGCACCTCGAAAAATCCCAGCGTCACCAGGTAAACCCCCATCCCCACCACCAATCCGCGCGCTACCGATGCCAGTACATAAGCCAGAAATATTTCGTGGTAGGACAGCGGCGACAGCAGCACAAACACGATGTTGCCAGTGACTCGTGATTGGATCAGGCTGGATGACGAGTTGGCAAAAGCATTTTGCAGCACCGCCATCATCACTAGACCGGGAATCAGGAAAACCGTATAAGCCACGCCGGGATACGCCTGCACGTGGTCTTCCAACACGTGGGAAAAAATCAGCAAATAAAGCAGGGTAGTCAGCACCGGCGCAAGGACAGTCTGGAAGCTCACTTTCCAGAATCGCAGCAATTCCTTATGAAACAGGGTGTAAAAGCCGGTCATGCCGCTTCCTGGCTTTCTGTGCTGCCCATGATTTTCACGAAAACCTCTTCCAGATCTGGCTGCAGCAGCTGCATTTCCAGCACCTGCACCTGTGCCCTGCGCAACGCCGCCAACACATCCTCAATCTCGGAATACTCTTTGAGTGTCAGAACGTAATAGCCATCATCGTGACTGCTTAGCAGTGGCTGTAGCACCGTAGGCAGTGTATCGGATGATAACCGCAGTCGCACCGAAACGCCGGAAATGCTGTTGATGAGATTCTGGGTACTGTCGAGTGCGACAACTTTACCCTGTTTCAGCATCGCCGCGCGATTGCACAGCGCTTCCGCTTCATCCAGATAATGCGTGGTCAGCACGATGGTATGGCCATCGCGGTTCAATTGCTTGATGAAACGCCATAGCGCCTGGCGCAACTCCACATCCACTCCGGCGGTGGGTTCATCCAGCACGATCACCGGCGGCTTGTGCACCAGCGCTTGGGCCACCAGCACGCGCCGCTTCATGCCGCCGGACAGGGCGCGCATGTTGGTGTTGGCCTTGTCGGTAAGGTCCAGATGATGAATTATTTCATCTATCCAGGAATCATTCTTCTTCAGGCCATAATAGCCGGATTGAATAGCCAGGGTTTCGCGCACGGTGAAGAAAGGGTCGAACACCAGCTCTTGTGGCACCACGCCGAGCAGGTGGCGGGCTTCGCGATAGCCGGTCACGACATCGTGCCCCATTACTTTGGCACTACCGCTGCTGGCTAGGGTCAGCCCCGCAAGTATGTGAATGAGCGTGGTCTTGCCCGCACCGTTGGGTCCGAGCAAAGCAAAGAATTCACCAGGGTTGATCTCAAGATCGATGCCCTCCAAGGCAGTCACTGCCCCAAAGCGCTTGTGTATCTGTTTAATTTCGATTGCCGGAGTCATTGAGGAAGCGGTTCTAATTCAAATACTGTTTTGGGTATAGTCGCCACGGAGGCATCCTGAATAGTGGCACCCGGATGCATCAGATGGTGCGGCATTTTCCCCATAAGGGGCGATTAGCGCAATGGGATAAGACTGCCTCCTACGTTGCCATGAGGGGGCTTTGAATCCCGATCATGTTTTATCGCGTTAGACAGTGTGGCTCTAGTTTGAAGTGCAACGCCCGTTCACATGCAGGATACCTGATTAGATGCCCGGCATCCACGCCGTTTCCCGAGCCGGCACCTTGGCAACATCCATCGACGCCAGCCTGAAACTACTGTTGCACAGATTACAAATCTGAATAATATTCGGCCTTGATTCGGTCCAGATAGTTGGTCAGATTGCCTTTTGACAAGCCATGCTCCTTGAGCGGCGATTCGATCGGACATCCAAAGGTATTAATCAAAAATCCGAAAGCGCTGGCATCCAGGGTAGTCGGCCGATCGCCTAGGAAATACTTCTTGTCACTGAGGCACGCCGACAGCGCATCGATATCATGCTTGCCGAGCTCAAAGATTTCTTCCGCTGTGTGGCGGCCCATGCCATGTCCATGAATCTGCTGTTTGATCAAGTGGCGCCAACTGTCAGCCAGCATATCTTGAAGACTGAGCGGCAATGCCCCAAAAATTGCCTGCTTGGTGACTTGCCAGTTTGCATCAGTGTACTGCCACCGCGTATCAAAATAAATGCTCTTCGAGTAAACGCTGCATCGCCAGAGACAGCGCCAATTCAGCTTCACTTAGCCCCTTGTCCAGATCGTTATACTTTGTTTTCAGATACAGTACGATAAAACCCGAGTCCCCTAGAATCTTGCCGTCATCTTCAATGTAGGGCAGCTTGCCCTTTGGTGCGCTCAGGGGAAGCGTTGGCTTGATTTCATATTCAATGCCTGCCATCCGCAAATAGGTTTCCGTCTTGCAACAAAAATGACTTAAGTTGGGAATGCCCCATGTACGTTCAAGTTGGTAGAGTCTCAACATAATAAAAATTCCCGCTGGTTAGAATGCCTAACTTTGTTACTTGCATATTGCAAGCAACGACAGCTTACCCCGATCGCTTGTAATATGCAAGTGACTGTATTACAGTATTCCGCGTACCCCCGCTATCCCTGCACAGGTAGGAAGTGAGCAATGACGGATGACCTTGAGACAATGGATGACAAACTGACATTTGCGCGGTCATGCTGCCCGATCACCAATGTACTGGATACCCTTGGTGACAAGTGGACATTGCTGGTGATTCGGGATCTGGTATTGGGCAAAAGCCGCTACCAGGAATTGCTGTCCTCTCCGGAAAGAATCGCCTCAAACATCCTTGCGGACAGACTAAAAAAATTGGAAGCTGCCGGCCTTGTCATCCGGCAAGCCTACCAGCAGAAGCCCGCACGCTACGAGTACCTTCTAACAGAGAAGGGTGAGGGTCTAAAGCCGGTGTTAGGGGCTATAGTTGCATGGGGGCAGGAGCATTACCCCGGTACTATGGTTTTCCCTGCCGTCGAGCGACGCTGAGTGAGCGATCACTTGCTATGTAGCAGGTGCAGCGAATGAGCGGCTTATTGCAATATTGAACGGCTGCTCAAGGTTGTTTCCAAAGGCCGGTGTCGTAAAGACTTCGACACGGTCAGAATCAGGATGCAACCGCTTTACGGCTTACACCAGAGGAATCAACTCGAAAACGCCGTACAATTGGGCGAGGCTTTTCAGAGTCTTGGGCAGGTTGGTGAAATGCAGTTGCCGGTTGTGACTGCGTGCCTTGCGCTGCCATTCCAGCAGCATGCTGACGGCAGAAGAGTCTACTTCCGTCACTTGTGCCAAATCAATTACCAGATCGTCTCCATCAAACAAGGCAATACCCTGCTCGGTCACTGTGACGACATTGTCTATGGTTACAGCCCCACGGACGATCAACTTGTTGCCATCACGCAGAATCATGTCTTGCCGTTGTGGGTTATTAATTTGCTGCAGTTTTGTTCTCTTTATCTTTCGCTTCCAGTGAACGGTTCTTGTCCTGCAGCGTTTTAAGCAGTTTACTAACCCCACCATCGCGAATCTGGGTGTTGAAAGAGCCGCGATAATTGGTGACCAAGCTTACCCCGGCCACCGTTACATCGTACACCTTCCAGCTATCGGCGGACTTCTCCATGCTGTAATCGATCGGCACAGGCACTTGACCGTGGTCCTCCATTACTTGAGTTTTGACCGTGACATCGGTGTCACCGGGTTTGACTCTCGCCGGCTCCACTTTGATCTGGTGGTCACGATAGCTAGCCAGCGCATTGGAATAGGTACGTACCAGCAGGGTGCGAAATTCCTTCACCAATTCCTGCTGCTGGTCAGGTGTGGCCATATTCCAATTCTTGCCCATCGATAGCCGGGTCATACGAGTGAAGTTGAAATGGGGTAGCACCTTGGCTTCCACCAAATTAAGAATCTTGCCTGTATTGCCCGCCCGAATATCTTTATCCTGCCTGATAATGGTGAGCACCTCCTGTGCGGTATTATCGACCAGCGTGTCAGGGCTGATCTCAATCGCCTGGACGGGAGACACCAGCAACCATGCGGCCAAAAGTATAGGAATGCCTAAATATTTCTTCATGATTTCCTCGTTAATATTAATCGTAAGCGCACCGCAGACCCGGAATGAACATCACGCTGGCGAAATGCGTTAATTCTTGTCACCATCACCTTCTGACGCCTTGTTGAATAAAAACCGTCCGATCATTTCCTCCAGCACCATCGCCGAATTGGTTTTCATGACCTTATCACCACTTTTCAGCGTGACCTCGTCACCACCGGCTGCCAGGCCGATATATTGCTCGCCCAAAAGTCCGGAAGTAAGAATGCTAGCAAAAGTATCCTTGGGAAACTGATAGCGGCTGTCTATGCTCATAGTAACTACGGCATCGAAAGTCTCCGGGTTAAACTGGATATCCACCACCCGTCCTACCACCACACCCGCGCTTTTCACCGGCGCTCTAGGCTTCAAACCACCAATATTCTCAAAATTTCCCATCAGTGTATAGCTCTGTGCCGCACTGTAAGTGCCCATGTTCCCCACTTTCAACGCCAGCACCAATAATGCACCTATCCCTGCGGTGACAAATAGCCCTACCCACAAATCCATTGTTGTCCGCTGCATCAGCTCATTCCTCTAAACATGAATGCGGTCAAAACAAAATCCAGCCCAAGAATCGCCAGTGACGAAGTCACCACCGTGCGAGTGGTAGCGCCGGATACTCCCTCTGCCGTGGGTGGCGCATCGTAACCTTCGAACACCGCAATCGCCGTCACCGCCACGCCAAAGACACAAGTCTTAATAACCCCGTTGACTATGTCGTAGCGAAAATCCACCGCGTTTTGCATTTGTGACCAGAATGACCCTTCGTCCACGCCGATAAGCACCACTGTCACCAAATAACCACCGAATATGCCGACTGCAGAAAACATCGCTGCCAGAAATGGCATCGAAATTACTCCTGCCCAGAAGCGCGGTGCGACTACCCGCGCTATTGGATCCACTGCCATCATTTCCATCGCCGCCAGTTGCTCGGTAGCTTTCATCAAGCCGATTTCAGCGGTAATGGCGGAACCGGCGCGACTGGCAAACAACAGTGCCGCCACCACCGGTCCCAACTCGCGTACCAGTGACAGCGCCACCAATGTCCCCACGGCTGACTCGGAGCCGTATTTTTGTAGTGTCTCGTAGCCTTGTAAACCCAGCACCATGCCAACAAACAATCCCGATACCACGATGATGATCAGCGACAGCACGCCGGTAAAATAAATCTCCCGGATGATAAGATGAAAGCGCCGCAGGCTGATGCCCGACTTCAACAGCGTCAGCATGAAGAAGCGGCTGGCACGGCCTAGCCGCCACACGCTATCTATCACTCGATGACCAACGCCCCGGATGCCGAGAGCAATGCGCCTAGGCAAGGCTGCTCCCCAGTCTCAAATCACTTGCGTACGTCTCGGCAGGGTAGTGAAACGGCACTGGGCCGTCTTCTTCGCCATGTACAAATTGATGCACAAAGGGCGCAACCGATCCACGCACTTCTGCCGGCGTGCCATGTGCTGCGATCACGCCATCTGAAATGAAGTAAACGTAGTCAACAATTTTCAATGACTCCTGCACATCGTGTGTCACGACTATCGAGGTCATGCCCAATGCGTCGGTCAGGCGACGGATCAAGTTTCCGATCACACTCAGCGAAATTGGGTCAAGGCCGGTAAATGGTTCATCATACATGATGAGCAGTGGATCAAGCGCAATCGACCGGGCCAATGCTACCCGGCGCGCCATCCCACCCGAGAGCTCCGCCGGCATCAGTTTATGTGCACCACGCAGACCAACGGCATGTAGTTTCATCAGCACCAGATCGCGAATCACGGATTCCGGCAAGTTGGTATGCTCCCGCATCTGAAATGCCACGTTATCGAACACCGACAGATCAGTAAACAGCGCGCCGAACTGGAACAGCATGCTCATTTTTCGACGTATCTGAAACAGCTCGTCTCTGCCGAGTTCATGCACTACCTGGCCGGCAATCTTGACATAACCCGAGGAGGGAGCTACCGCCCCGCCGATCAGCCGCAATAATGTTGTCTTGCCGCAACCACTGCCACCCATGATGGCGATGACCTTGCCGCGCGGCATGGTCATGTTGATGCCCTTCAGGATGGCACGCTTATCATAAGAGAAATTCAGGTCATTAATTTCAACCAGGGTTTCAGATGTCATTCTGCTGAAAGAATCGGTACTTGATTTGACAGGATGTCGATTCTAATCCAAATGTGCTTTCCGTACAGCCCCATAATCGGGGTTGCTGGCCTTCAATGCTGTTGTATTACTAACAAAGTATTGCCATTGTACTAAGGGGCTAGGGGTAAAGCAAAAACAGCCGGTATCCTGCTGCGTTCAAATCGCTACTGGCAAGATGGAGTCTGATGTCGACTTCGTGAGCAGGTGCAATCGTCTGGGTTGGATTCACGTCTCCGCCGAGATATTCGCCGGGGGTGAAGATGCGGCTTGCGAGAGGCTGATCCTGAATGTCGGTGAGAGTTAGTTCGAGCGCAGGATAGGCTTGCGGAAACGGGGCGTAATTACGTACGGTAGCGGTAAGAATGACGACTCCCGCATCCTGCGCGAAATCTGCCTGTAAATCGGATGACTCGATACTTAGCAACTCCGCTTGTTGTGATAGTGGGATGGTGCAGCGCAGGAGCTCGCAGTATTGCTCCAGGTACGGGCGGGTACTGGGCGCGAGAACGGAAATCTCGGTGCGGTAAGAATAAGCCGCTTGTCCCACCAACAGGAGCAACAAGAACAGACTGGCAAACCCCAAGCCGCGTTGACTCTTGCGCGGCTGTACGCTATCGTATGAGTAGTGTTCCAGCGTCGCATTGACCGTGTCCGAAACTTCTGCGGCCGATTCTTGCGTAACCGCTGATATGGAAGCGGGCGCCACGGCACTCGTCGTTATCTCATGCGAGAGGGTGGACAGCAACACCGTTTGGTCAGACAAGCCTGCTGCGGGCAGAACATCCGTTCTTGCGCCCACGGCCTTGGATGAATCATCGACTTCCGGCTCCTGCACCGTAGTCAGGGTGGCAAAGCCGTTAAACACGTGAGTGCAATGTCCACACCGCACATCGCCACCATGCGCCTGCAAATGCTGGGCGGTCACGCGAAAAGCGGTAGCGCAGTTAGGGCAGCGGGTTACCAGTGCCATAATCCTAGCCTTGCAAATAGCTTGGTTTCACTTTCTTGTCCCCGTTAGCAGTACCCAACCCTCTTGCTCGCCTGCAATGCGCATCTCGAACCATTGCCGATAGATGCACGCCACTTCTTCCGCCTGATCCCTGAGTATGCCGGAAAGCGCAATACGTCCATCCTTGCGGGTCATGCTCATCAGTAGCGGGGCAAGTACGATCAGCGGGTTAGCAAGGATATTGGCGACAACCACATCCGCCCAGGCTGAGGTGGCCAAGGCCGCTTGAGGCGCGGAACGGGCTGTGTAAAACTCCGCTTTCATTTGATCCAGTTGATTGCGCAGCGCATTGTCGCGGCTTGCCACAACCGCCTGGGGGTCTATGTCTATGCCCACCACATGGCCTGCGCCCAGCTTCAGCGCGGCAATCGCGAGTATGCCGGAGCCGCAACCATAATCCAGTACATCTTCGCCGCCTCGCAGGTTTTCGTCAAGCCAGGCAAGGCACAGTTGAGTTGTGGGGTGGCTGCCGGTACCAAAGGCTAGCCCTGGATCGAGTATCAAACTGACGGCGGCGGGATCGGGTATCTGATGCCAGCTAGGGACAATCCACAGTCGCGATGATATCTGGATCGGGGTGAATTGCGCCTGACTAAGCCGCACCCAATCCTGCTCCGGCACTTCCGCCAAGCGGTAGGGTAAACTGATAAGTTTGGCTGCCTGTGCCGCAACCTGCATAACGGTGCTCACGTCTGCATCCGCATTGAACAACGCGGTAATTTCGGCTCTCGGCCAGATTTTTTCAGGAAGTTCGCCGGGCTCACCGAATAAGGGCTGTTCCTGTTCCGTCCCGGCAGCCGCATCGTGTATGTCCGCCGACAGCGCGCCCAGCTCGAGCAATGCATCGCTCAGAATTTCGGCATGCGCGGCATCGGTCTCTATGGTGAAGGAGATCCAGGACATATTCTTAAGTACGGATAAAATCCGTCGGCGTAAAACCGACTCGCTCGACTGATGTGCATCGAGTGTATTTCTTGCCTGCGGGTATGAAAATTCGCGCTTTAACTCAGCTTATTGTAGTTGGCGAGTTTCTGCTCGAGGTAATGGATAGGGGTACCGCCACGCAGAAAAGCCGCGTCGGACAACAGATCAAGGTGCAATGGAATATTCGTCTTTATGCCTCCAACCACCATTTCGGACAGCGCGATACGCATACGCGCGATAGCCTGGTCACGCGTGTCCCCATAGGCAATTACTTTACCAATCATGGAGTCGTAATATTGCGGCACCATATAATGTTGATAAATGTGAGAATCGACGCGAATGCCAGGTCCGCCTGGAGCATGATACTGGGTAATGCGGCCGGCGGATGGTGTGAGTTTATAAGGGTCCTCGGCATTAATACGACACTCGATCGCATATCCCTTAGGTACAATGTCGCGCTGGCGAAAACTCAGTTTCTCGCCTGCGGCAACGCGGATCTGTGCCTGAACCAGGTCGATCCCGGTAACCGCCTCTGTAACGGGGTGTTCGACCTGCAGCCGCGTATTCATTTCGATGAAATAAAATTCGTTATTCTCAAACAGGAACTCAAACGTGCCTACGCCACGATAGCCGATACCACGGCAAGCATCGGCGCAACGCGTGCCGATCTTGTCGCGCTGCCGGGGAGTAATGCCGAAGGCAGGTGCTTCCTCGATGATTTTCTGATGGCGGCGCTGCATCGAGCAGTCCCGCTCTCCCAGATGTACCGCGTTGCGATGCTCATCAACCAGTACCTGAAACTCGATATGACGCGGGTTTTCCAGAAATTTCTCGACATAGACCATTGGGTTGCCAAATGCCGCTTGGGCTTCATTACGCGTCATGATGACCGCATTCAATAACGCCGCCTCAGTGTGTACCACGCGCATACCGCGCCCGCCGCCGCCGCCCGATGCCTTGATGATGACAGGATAGCCGATGGTGCGAACGATCTTTCTGATTTCTTCAGCAGATTCAGGCAATGCCCCATTGAAACCCGGGACGCAGGGTACCCCAGCTCTTACCATCGCGTTTTTTGCGCTGATCTTGTCGCCCATCAGGCGAATGGTTTCAGGACGTGGGCCGATGAAGACAAAGCCGCTTTTTTCGACCCGCTCGGCGAAATCAGCATTCTCGGAGAGAAAACCGTAACCGGGATGAATGGCCTCGGCATCGGTCACTTCTGCTGCACTGATGATGGCCGGAATATTGAGGTAGCTTTGAGCTGATGGCGCCGGTCCAATACACACGGACTCATCGGCGAGCTTCACGTACTTAGCTTCGGCGTCTGCCTCTGAATGCACCACTACCGTCTTAATGCCCATCTCCCGGCATGCCCGCTGAATACGTAGGGCAATTTCGCCGCGATTGGCTATAAGGATTTTTTCAAACATGTTTATCTATGAAATCTTTTTTTAAATTGCGGAGGTGCCGGCCTTTTCTCCTGACTTCTATCCCACAGCAGCGAGAGATCAGCGACTATCATTCAATTTCGAATAATGGCTCGCCGTACTCTACCGGCTGACCGTTTTCTACCAGGATTGTCTTGATCACTCCGCTCTTGTCGGATTCGATTTCGTTGAGCAGTTTCATTGCCTCAATAATACACAGGGTATCGCCTTCCTTCACCGCTTGCCCCACTTCCACAAATGCATTGGCACCAGGAGCGGAGGATCGGTAAAACGTGCCCACCATTGGCGATTTCACCATATGGCCATCTGGCAATGCGTCCTTGGCTGCAGCTTCTGCTTCTTGTATGGCGGTGGCGGCGGGCGCAGCGATTGGCTGTAACGCCGTTGGTGCGTTTACATAACTCTGTACCATCGATCCTGACTTGCTGATACGAACTTTTTCTTCGCCTTCGGTAATTTCCAGCTCACCGATTCCCGACTCTTCAACCAGTTCAATCAGTTTTTTCAGCTTTCTCAAGTCCATAACAGGCCTCTCAGGATAAAACTCTGCTTTTTGGCACTTCTACCAAACAGAGTTTGTTGGCATGCAACTTTATTCATAAGAAGTGGGGCTAGATAACTTCCGTGATCGCCGCATCAACAATTTTGATTCGTATCGGTAGTAAATAAACATGCTTGCTTGTACTGACTTGATGTCGATTGGACTGTGCTGCTAGCGGGCCGTTAAAGCATATTCCAGGGCCAGCTCATAGCCCTTAGGACCCAAGCCGCTGATAACACCCAGAGCCAGATCGGAAAAATACGATTCTCTGCGAAAAGTCTCACGGGCAAAGATGTTGGAAAGATGAACTTCAATGAACGGCAATTCCACTGCCGCCAGGGCATCACGCAAAGCAACGCTGGTATGAGTATAAGCCGCCGGATTGATAATTATAAAGTCGGTTCCATCACCGATAGTCTGTTGAATTCGGCTTATTAAGTCCGCCTCAGAATTACTCTGGAAGTTTTCCAAGATAATGCCGGCATCTTCGGCTATTTTAGCTAAATTTCTGTTAATTTCGTCTAACGTAACAAAACCATAAACCTCTGGCTCACGAGTTCCCAACATATTCAAGTTAGGGCCATGCAGAACCAGGATTTTTTTTACTGTTGTGGTTTGTGATTTCATGGCAATAATTCTGCCCCAAATCATCAGAAAAGTCCAGATGATTGGCGCTATTCGCCGAATTTAGCCGAAAATTCGATTGTTGAAGAGTTGGAAGGGGGTTGATTTAAATATCTTTTCTGTGGCGCACCAATTGAGTAACGGATGCCGCCACGTCCTGTCGCTGTTCATGTTTCCGGCCCTTACTTGCCATCCTTGCCGGGAGACGTGGCCGCCAACAGCATCGACATCGCCTTCCGCACCCGTCCCAAGGTCTGCGTGGCGCAAAGGATTTTATATCTTCCAGTTTGCCCCCCGTTTCCCAAACCTCTATAATCCATCAGCCATTTTTCTGCGGGCTGTTGTAGCTCAGTTGGTAGAGCAACTGATTCGTAATCAGTAGGTCGCCAGTTCGATTCCGGCCAACAGCACCATAAAAGCAATGGCTTAAGGTAATGCGGGCCCTTTGTCCGCATATGAAGCATCGCAAGGAAGGTTCTCTCGAGTCAACGTATAGCTCAGGCACTCAGCAACTTTGTCACGCTATACGCCAGAAGCAACGCATACACGCTGCCGAAAAACCAGGGAAAGCTGATGGCGCGATGGGCCCACCACTGACGATGCTGGCGGAAAGCCCAATTCGGCACAAACACCGTGGGCTCGTTCCGCCGATCCTCAATTGGATGCCGGATCTCATGAAGCTGGTGGAGACTCGTCATCAGCTTCTCTTTATGCCACGCAGGATCTTGCTCGATTCCCCTCAGTCGCCACTCCCACAGCGCATTCTGGCCTGACAACCGCCCGAGGACGATTGCCATTTGCAGGCACAAAAGAATCCCAAAGATGCAGAGGAGCACAATCAGCACTGTGAGGGGCAATGTGTGTGACTCGCGCGACACGATCAGCCCGATCACCATGACAATAATGGAATTGGCCATAAGGTAGTCGGAGAGCATCGACTGATAGTCGCGTACCCCGGACGTCCAGAGGGTGAGGAGATGCTCGTACGTTGCGTCGAGGTTATCTTCGCCTGGCACCCTCATAGGCCTCCCATCCACTGAATGATTTCTATCACGATGCCCCTGTGTGAAAGATATGTGATTTTTAATACTGCGGGTTAGGTTGCAAACCACCTGAGCCGCTTTGAATTTCATTTTTTGCTGTTCTCAATAAGCTGATGGTCTACGCAATTTTGCATGGAATCACGGCATCTTCGTCGTAAGAGTAGATCGCGCATAATCGATGATATCCGTCCACAACGATAACCTTTCCATTGACCGGTCTCTTATCAGGAGGAGCGGCGACAACTGATATCCCGATTGTATTTTCTGTTGATTTTTTTCGACATGAGCGTTGCTTACCCCGAGCAATGATAAACCGGACCCCCGGAAAATATCCTTTGCTTTGAATTCTGCTATCGATGCGCGTTTCAGTTTAGCGCGCGTCAGCATCACAATAACATGGAAATTCGGATGCGACGGCTTTGCTCTTGAATTCTTCTCTCAAATGAACCGCCCTGTCGGGGTGAAGCTTGTATTAGTCCACCCATCGCAGATGCGGGTCGAGAAAATCAGATATGCGCTCCTCATATTCCCTGCCTGCATAAGAGTGTATATTGAAGTGGCCCGCGCCGGGGACAATCCGGATTTCTTTCGGCTGCCGGGCGGCGGCGAACAGCCGTTCGGTTTCCGGCACTCTCGTGTGTTCATCGACACTCCCGGTTATCAGCGCAACGGTGCGTTGAGATCGCCTATGCGAGCAATGGGAACACCCAGGTAAAACGCCAGCTGCGCCAGCACCAGCGGCAGCAGCAGCAGCACCGGCCCGTACTCGCCTAGATGAAGCCTCAACCGGTTTTCGATTGCTTCTTCGATGGTCGGGTGTAGCGATTCGAGTAGTACTACTGCGTCCAGTCGCAACGCATGCTTCGCGAGCACGATAGCGGTCGCACCCGGCGAGACGCCGATGGCTGCGATGCGTTCAGACGGAAAGGTCTTACGCAGAAAGACCCCGCAGCCCCCATCCTCCGACTCACGGACACCGAAGGTGATCCGGCGTCTCACCGTGCGCCTGCAGATCGATCAGGAAAACACCATACCCTTGCTTGTTCAGGAATCGCGCCCGGCTCAGCATCTCGAGGCGATTGCTGCGAATTGAATGGACCAGCAAGACCACACCACCGTCGTGGGCGCCACGCGACAGCCAGCCATGCACACTGGAATCGGCATTAAGCGGAATCTGCACCGGTTCGACTGGAAAATCGGATGACAGCGACTCTACAGCGGCGGATGCCGGCCCCGTCATCACTTCGCCAATGCCGATGATGACAGCGATCAGGCACGACAACATTCCGATAAAAAGCCAGCGGCGCATGTTTTTACGTGGACTAATGTTCAAATTGGGGTGCGTGGTGCGTGGCAGTTGGTGCACTCATGGCGCCGTCGGCGTGCATTTTTCATCCTAACACTGGTCGTTTCTTGGCTTGGTGTGGTGAATAGCGTTGAAATTGGCTGTCTGGTCAGTTTTTGGAAACAGTACTACAGGTGGCCAGTACTAGAATCAGAGGAACAAGTGGGGAAGTTGAGAATACGTAGGCTTCCCTGAGCGAAACACAGGGAAGCCTACGCTGTTGGTACATTTGTCGTCAGTCAGTTACTTACCGTAGCTAGTTTCCTTGCCGAAATCTTCCCAGATATACTCGGGTTTAACTGTTTCCTCGGTGGGAATCATAAACGTCGCCACATCCAGAATTCCGAATGCCGTGCGTCCAACCACATGCACCAAGCCTGTGAGAACTCCAGCTGTCAGGCCATAAACGATGCCTTCCTTTTGGCTGATTATTATCATGGTCTTGGGAAGCTCCGCCCAACCGGTGGCCGTATTCGCGATGCCATGTGCCAGCTTTTCGGCCGTATCAGTCGCATAATCTCCTGCGTGAGCCATGGCTGCCTGCGGTGAAAAAAATGTTAGCGCGGATATTACCAGCAGTGATTTGAATATTTTTTTCATCTGTAACTCCATAAAAGTGAATTAAAAGAAAAATTGAATTCAGATTACTATCAGAGATGCCAACCACCGTGAATCCAACAAATCTGCTCCCTTATTTCACGGCAGTTTTTTATTTTAGCTCAACTTGATCCGGCCCACCAGTTCCAGTTTTCTGCCAGATCCGGCTTTTCATCCCAGCTGGATCGCGCCAGAAATTATGCAGACCCCGTCAAGGTGCCTCGTTCGTCGCTTTCTCCATTAACTCAACGAGGGCTGGCGAGTATTTTCCCTCTTCTGATCATTTCATTTTTTATTTGCTGGAATTGCTCGCGCGCTTCATTCTCGATAAAAAACTGTCCTGCAAATCTAAGAATCCAGAGACCGGGGACAATATCTGCCTGATAGGCGATGCGCGTTTGATTGCCCTCTGGCAACAGTATTGTCGTCTCCTCCATTTTTCGCATGTTGCCGCTGATCATGCGTTCCTGAATTTTGTTAAACGGGGACAGGTTAACTTCCCGTACCGAATCAAATGAAAAGGTAAAAAAACCAAATTGTGTGACCCCCCTTTGTGAGACCTGCAAATTATTACCCGTTCCGCTGGTAACTTTACTGGACTGGACACCGGAAATAAAGTTGGGAATGTTATCGAAGTCCGTCAATACCGCCCATGCCTGCTGCGGCCCAACAGGAACAACAAAGGTTGCATACACAAGAATGCGCTCACCATCATTCTGGACTCTGATCTCGATTTCCTTATCGCGACGCTCACTGACCTGTTCGCCCAGATTAACGGCTGACGCCTTCTCGATCTTTGGCCGCTTTTCCGCTTCTGCTGAAGCTGAGCCACTGAGGAGCAGGCCCAGCAGAAAAGCGACAGATGCGACATGAAGCTTCTTCATCAAGATTCTATTCATTCCGGTAAGGCCCGCACAAACGCGCCCGACAAGCGGGCAGATTCGAGCCATCCAGTTCTTGTATTATTGCTGTTGCTTTCCATGCTTCCAGTTCTGTACCGATCAGGCGGGTTACGATTTTATTCTTTATCTCTTTCAATGTCTTCCCGTCGATAAACGCCAGCCGGATTGTTCCATGAGTACCGTCAGACTTTCCCATGACCGGAACAATGCGCCACCCGTATACGTCCGAATTGTCCATTATAGCTTGCTGGAAATCCCGCGTTTGGCTGAACCCCGCGAGCAGCCGCTCGCAAAGAAAGTTTTTGTTGTAAGCTGCCTACTTGACAGGGAGATTTACCTACGGCATAAGAATAATCAGGATACCGATTTTAAAAATTAAGTTACCCCCGGCAAAGCCGGGGGTTTATCTTTGTTAGCCCCTCAAAGGGGCAAAAATATGAAGCGCCTGAAGGCGCTGACTCACATACCTAACTTGAGTTGATCATAATGAGCGTCTTCTTTGTCTTGATTCCTGACGTAAGCCCTGACCATCTCCTCATCGAGTCCAATCGTGGTCACAAAGCAACCTCTCGCCCAGAAATTCTCACCTGTGAAATTCTTGGTCTTCCCGGAAAATCGTCTCGCTATCGATATCGCACTCTTCCCTTTGATATAGCCAATCACATACGATACCGAGTGT
>JAUSLF010000076.1 GCA_030646695.1 Nitrosomonadaceae bacterium | reverse complement strand
GCCGATCAGCACGCCGTCACGCTTGAGTTCCCGGACGGTGCCGAGATCGCTGAACACCTTCTCCTGCGCCTTTTCGCGCACGGAACAGGTGTTGAAGAGGATCACGTCCGCTTCGGCGGGGTCGTCGGTGGGTTCCAGGCCTTCGGCCGCCCGCAGCACATCGGCCATCTTGGACGAGTCGTACTCGTTCATCTGGCAACCGAAAGTTTTGATGTAAAGTTTTTTGGCCACGATTTTTGTGAAAGTATTGTGACTGGCGGTGACAGAACTTACTGTTTCTGCCTGGATTTGTTTTTTTCTTCTTCTTTCGCTTGGGCGGCTTCTGCCGGGGTCAGCAGCCAGATACGGTGCACGTTGCCCATGATATCCATCTGGTAACGGATCGGACCGAACTCGCTGAGCATCGTCGGCAAAATGAGCAGATTGTCTTTGCCGCGAATCTGTCCACCCGCGCTCAAGTACATGGTCTGGTCGCTGATCCTGATTTCGGGATATCTCATCGCCATGAGTTTACCCAGCTTGCTGTCTGGAGGAAAGGCCCGTACAAGCTGGGCGTGAACATTGCAAGCCAGACCTGCCGTCAAGGTGACGAACACAAGCAGAGGAACCAGTATTCTCTTCATCGCGGGTTTAGATTGACTGACGTGTGGTTTGCAGCAGGGCTTCGAACTGCTTGGCCGGCAACGGTTCCGAGAACAGATAGCCCTGGCCGTAGTCGCAGCCGGCAGCAGCCAGCAGGTCGCGTTGTTGCGCGGTTTCCACCCCTTCGGCAATCACCTTCAGACCAAGTTTGTGCGCCATCACGATGATGGCCTCACATAGTGCCATATCATTGGAACTGGGCGACAAGTTGTGAACAAATGACCGGTCAATCTTGAGATAGTCGATGTCGAACTTCTTGAGGTAGGCGAGCGCTGAATAGCCGGTACCGAAATCATCAAGCGATACCTGCATACCCGCATCGCGGAAGGCGAGTAACTGATCGGTGACAGCGGCATCGGTGTCGAGCAGCAATCCTTCGGTGATTTCCACCACAATGCTTTGCCCGGGCAGACCGAGCTTTTGCAGATGGTCGAACCATGCGCTGTGGATGCTGACCTCACTATGGAACTGCACAGGCGAGCGGTTAACGCTGATCTGGAACGTCGCATGATGCGATGCACGCCACAGGGCGGCCTGCCTGGCCGCCTCGCGGAATACCCAGTCGCCGATGTCGACGATCATGCCGGTGTCTTCGGCGATGGGGATGAATTCAGCGGGGCCGATCAGGCCACGCGTCGGGTGTTGCCAGCGTACCAGCGCTTCTGCTTTGTGGACGGCCCCGGTTGAGAATTCCACAATAGGCTGGTAATACACCAGGAGCTCGTTATCGGCCAGGGCTCCGCGTAAGTCGTTGACCAGCCGCATCCGGACTTGCGCGGCTTGCTGCATGGCTGATGTGAAATAGCTGTAGCGATTGCGTCCCTGACTCTTGGCGGCATACATGGCCTGATCGGCACTCTTGAGCAACACACTGGGGTCGGTGGCATCCGCCGGATAGAATGCAATGCCGATACTGGTCGACACATAGGCCACTTCGTTCTTCAACCGGAATGGCTCGGCCAGCTTGCGCAGGGCATCCTGGGTGATACGTTCGACGGTATCGGGATCGTCCAACTCACCCAGAATGACGATAAATTCGTCTCCACCCAGACGCGCCACAGTGCCGGACTCGCGCGCGCAACTGCCCAGGCGCAGCGCCGCTTCCTGAAGCAGCAGGTCGCCCATGGCGTGGCCGTAGGTATCATTGATTTGCTTGAAGTGATCAAGGTCGAACAGCAGCAACGCCAGCGGCAGGCCGGTGCGGTCGGATTTTTTCATTGCCTGTTCGAGCCGGTCATGGAACATGTGGCGGTTGGGCAGATTGGTCAGCGAATCGAAGTTGGCTTGTCGCCAGATCAGAGTTTCATTCTCCTTCCTTGCAGCTTCAGCCTGCATGCGCTCAAGCCATTTCCCCAGATCATCCGTGATAGCCTCGACGAGGCCCTGTTCTGCCGGCAGCAGAAAGGGTCTATCCTCACGATAGAACACCTGCAACCGACCGCAGATCTTGCCATTGACCACGATTTGCGCTTGTAGTCCGTGCGCAAGATCCTGGCTATAATTCTCGGAAGCGAAGCGCCTGCCATCGAGTTCGATCACGGCAGTAGCAATCTCCGGGAACTGCATCGCCCCTGTCAGATGCGTAATAATCCGCTGGCAAATCTCATCCATCGGCAATTCCTGTTCCATGCGACGACGGATCGCGTAAAGACAGGTGATCTCCTTCAATCGCTTGCGCAGCACCATCTCCTTTTGTCTGCGCGCGGTGATGTCAACGCTGACCGAGAGGTAGCGGTCAATCCGCCCATCGCTGCCTTTAAGCGGCACGATGGTCGAGTCCACCCAGTAGAGTTGACCATTTTTGCTACGGTTGCAGATTTCCTGGTGCCAGATATCGCCACGTTCGATGGTCGCCCACATCTCGTCAAAAAATTCCTTGGGGTGCGTGCCGGAATTGAGAATGCGATGATCCTGCCCGATTAATTCTTGCTCGTTGTAGCCGCAGACTTCGCAGAACTTGGCGTTGACCTGGAGGATGCGGCCGCCACGGTCGGCGACGGAGACCAGTGCCAACTGGCCGATTGCCTCAATATAAGCGGTTAGCTCCTGGGAACGGTTTTCCAGTGCCGTATAGCACAGCCGCTCTTCCTGATCATTGTTTGTTTTTTCCTCGGGGCTGGTCACGTCGCATAGCTCCGGTTGAATATATCGATTGCCATTTTACTACTTATAGAATCTTTAGCTAAGGAAACGCCGATCAAATGAGTTTTTGGCGACGGATCCGGGTTTGAATGAATTTTCAGATTTAATTTGCGCGAGTAAGCCATCTGTTTTTAATCAAACGTGTCGTTTGACTCGGTTTTTTGCCTTTCCATGCATTTTCGAGGACCTTTTGCCCCCGTCTTGCTCATTACGAGCACAATTTCCCCCTGGCCATATACAAGTACAAGTTACTCTCAAGAAACAGTAATTTTATTATTTATGTTCAATTGGTTAAAAATGTATAACAAGGGCAATTGGCATCATGCATGAGCGGGAACAGCCTGTGGCGAAAGCGTCAAGCCGAGTTCTTGGGCGCGCTTTTGCAGCGCTTTTATGGCGCGTTCGCGATAGCGCGCATCATGCCTGACTTGGTCCTCTTTAACGTAGTCGGCCTGTCCGCTGAGCATCGCATAGACAATGCGTGCGAGCTTATGCGCCACGGCGGTGATGGCCTTGGGCGACCCCATGCGCAGGGTCAGCCTTCGGTAATAAGCCCCCATGGCGCAGCGAGAACGCGACAAGCCCATTGCGGCGAGTTTCAGCGCACGCGCGACTCGGTTTGGGATTCGCTTGCTGGCCCCGGAAAGTCGTTTGTTGCCCGATATGCGGGTGCCCGGGCACAGCCCCAGCCACGAGCAAAAATGCTTGACTGTGTCGAAACGGGTGAGAGTGCAACCCAACTCCGAGAGTATCTTCATGGCCGTGCCCACGTCGATGCCCGGCACTTCGGTCAAATCCACGCCACACCAGTTCATGAGTGCCTGTCTGCCGTCGAAGGCCAGCGTATTCTTGCGACGCCCCTTGTTGGCATTGGCCGCAGGCGTTTTGTCGAAGACGCGCATCGCGTCGAGCAGCACCTTGATCTCGGCGTCCAGCCGCGCAATCTGCTCGCTGGCGAAGTCATAGGCCTTGAGTTCGTGGTCGAGGCTGAACAGGTGTTCCCGGCTCCAGCGCCCTTCGAGTGCCTTGGCAATCTGCTCGGTGCTGGCATGTATCCGGTAGTTCCTCATCTGCGCAAGCACCATGCGGTCGCGCTCGCCAAGAACGATGGCACGGATGATCTTCATGCCCGTCTCGCCGGTGATGTCGGTGATCACATTGCTGAGTTGCACATTCATCTGGGTGAGCGCTTTTTGCATGCGCTGGGTGTGCCGGGCGCGCTCATCAATCGTGATGTCGCGCAGCCGCGACATCTCTCGCAGCGCACAGACCTGCTCATCCGGACGATGCGCCTTGCAAAGCAGTCCGAAACTGTGCAGTTGCTGCAACCACTGGCAATCGAGAACGTCGGATTTTCGTGCCTTGACGTGGCGCACGCTTTTGGCATCGACCAGCCACACGTCAAAGCCGCGTGCTTGCAAAAGCTCATACAGCGCTATCCAGTATACCCCCGTCGATTCGAGCGCGACGGTGTCGATACGGCAAGCGCAAAGCCAATCGGCTATCGCGACCAAGTCCTCGGTGTGCGGACCAAATTCGCGCACCGCAGTCTCGCCCTTGCCTACCCGATCCGGCGGTACCGCAACATAGTGGCTCTTCCCGCCGATGTCGATTCCGGCAGCGTTGGGATGCTTGATGGAAAGCGGCTCGATCGGCGTGCCATCCGCTCGGCGCTTGGTTGGGTCAACCCGTTGTGCCATGATCCTATCTCCTTGAGTGAATGCCACTCTCGGACGTGGGCATGTCGATATGCTCAATCTCTCAATCGGGATGTCGGACTGACCCGCCGGTGGCAAGCACCAACGCGCCAGAGGACTCACCATACTCGCCGACGATGCCTCAACCATACTCAAGGACGGGCTCAATGGCGCCAGTGCTCAGCCGGTCTTTGTCCGAAAGCAACACTACGAACGTTAACACACCACAGCCCTGTTTCTTGCCAACGCCTTTCGGCCTGCGGGCGAATATCATACTCAATGCGAACGGTTTTAATCAGCGCTGACCTAAAGATAAGCAAGCAGCTCTTGCGGATGATCGATGAGATACCTGGCACCCCAGGATTCAGGCGGATGGCTGTTGCCAAGATAGCCGTAGCGGGCGATGACCGGTTCCATTCCCGCGGCCAGGCTGGCTTCCACGTCGCGCATGTCGTCGCCCAGATAGATGCATGCGGCGGGTGCAACAGCCAATGCGCTACTCGCTGCCAGCAGCGGTTCGGGGTGTGGTTTGGAGTGGGTCGTGTCGCCGCCGCTGATGATGCAGGCGGTGCGCTGGCTCAGGCCCAGCAGTTGCATCAGCGGTAGGGTAAAGCGCGCGGGTTTGTTGGTGACGATGCCCCAGGGCAGGGCGCGTGCATCGAGCTGGTCGAGCAGTTCAGCCACGCCTGGAAACAAGCGGGTGTCGTGGCACAGACGTTCGGCGTAAAAATTCAGAAACTCGTCACGCATGCTCTGGTAGCCGGGATCGTCGGGTCCGATGTTGAATCCCAGACCCAGCAGTCCGCGTGCGCCGGCCGAGGCTTCGGTACGGATGAGTTCCTGCGGCAGGGTCGGCAGCCCGCGTGCGCTGCGCTGCCGGTTGAGGGCATGGCCAAGATCGGGGGCGGTGTCAGCAAGGGTGCCGTCGAGGTCGAAGAAGACGGCTTTGATCATTGAGGGATATAAAGCATCCAGGTCAGGCGCGGCACACCATGATGTAGTTCACGCTCGAATCCGGCGCCAGTGCGTAGATTTTGGTGAGGGGGTTGTAGACCATGCCGATGATCTCTTCGATATCAAGTCTGGCATTACGCGCCATACGTGCGAGTTCGGACGGCTTGATGAATTTGGCGTAATCATGTGTGCCGCGCGGCAGCAGATTCAACATATATTCCGCGCCGACCACGGCGTACAGGTACGATTTCGGATTGCGGTTGAGGGTGGAGAAGAAAACCCAACCGCCGGGTTTCACCAGTTTGGCGCAGGAGCGCACGATGCTCGCCGGGTCGGGCACATGTTCCAGCATTTCCATGCAGGTGACGATGTCGTAATGATGGGGTTGTTCCTCGGCCAGATCTTCCACCGCAATCTTGCGGTATTCCACCTGGTTGCCGGTTTCCAGCAGATGTAGTTTCGCCACTTTCAGGGGTTTGTCGCCGAGATCGATGCCGGTGACTTTGGCGCCACGCACGGCCATGCTTTCCGACAGAATGCCGCCCCCGCAGCCGACATCAAGTACGGTTTTGCCTGCCAGACCGGCAAGCTGCCCGATGTAATCCAGCCGCAGCGGATTGATTTCATGCAGCGGCTTGAACTCGCTGTTGGGATCCCACCAGTGATGTGCCAGTTGGTTGAATTTCTCCAGTTCCAGTGGATCAACATTTACGCTATTTTTTTCCATATCCTTACTCTTCATGCATCGCTCCAATCTGTTCCCGCCAGTACGCCGTCCGGCGCAGCAGCTCCTGCTCATCCAGAGTGGTGAGTTTCCCTTCGTTCAGCAGCATTTTACCATTTACCCAAACATGGCTCACATGGTTGCGCCCGGCAGCATAAACGAGGTGCGAAACAGGATCATAGCAGGGCGAGAGTTCGAGGCTGGAAAAATCCACGGCGGTAATGTCGGCCGCCTTGCCTGCGACCAGGGAGCCGGTGACCTTACCCAGCCCCAATGCCCTGGCGCCATTGAGTGTCGCCATTTGCAGCGCCTGATGCGCCGGCAGTGTGTCCGCCCTGCCGCTTTGAGCTTTGGTAAGCAGCGCGGCCAAACGCATTTCCTCGAATAGGTCGAGACGGTTATTGCTGGCGGCACTGTCGCTGCCGAGGCCGATGTTGACGCCCTGATTCAACAGTGCGGCAATGGGGGCAAACCCGCTGGCGAGCTTCAGGTTGGAAGAGGGGCAGTGCACTACACTGCAACCCTGTTGCCCCATCAGTCCGATCTCCTCGCTGGTGAGATGCACCATGTGTACTGCGATCAGGTTGGGGCCGAGCAGGCCGAGCTTGTACAGGCGTTCGATCGGACGCAACCCGGTGGTTTCCAGACTGTGTCTGACTTCGTCACCGGTTTCGTGCAGGTGTATGTGTATGGGCAGATCAAGCTGTTCGGCATAGGTGAGGATGCTGGCAAAAGTTTTGTCATTCACGCTGTAGGGCGCGTGCGGCGCAAGACAGAACGACAGCAGCGGGTGCTGCTGGTAGCGGTCACGCAGCGACAAACCTTTTGCCAGATAATCGTCGGCGTCGCTGGCGTAAGCAGTACGGAAATTGATCACGATCATGCCGATGGCAGCGCGCATCCCGGCAGTCAGCGCCGCTTGAGCAGACGCTTCCGGAAAAAAATACATATCGTTGAAACAGGTAATGCCGCCTTTCAGCATCTCGGCACAGGCCAGCCGGGTTCCATCCAGGACGAAATCCGCGTTTACATGCCGGGCTTCAGTCGGCCAGATACGCTGGTTTAACCACTCCATCAATGGCAACTCGTCCGCCAGCCCACGCATCAACGACATGGCTGCATGGGTATGCAGATTGACCAGACCTGGGATCAACACATGGTGATCGAGAACTATTCGTTCAGTTGGAGCAAAGCGTGACTGCGCTTCGGCATGCGGCAGGATTGCCCGGATCGTACCTTGATCAATTGCGATGGCGTGATCATGCAATAGCGTTCCTGCGGGTTCCACCGGAACGATCCAGCGAGCCGCCAGCAATGTATCGATTTTTATGGGATGGGTCATTTGTCGTAGAAATGCGGCAAAAAAAAGCCCTGCTGCCGTGCAGGGCTTTGATCTTTTACTTCGCCCGGATCAGATTTACTTCGCTTCCCGTGTTCCGGCCACTTCAATCTCGACTCGGCGATCGGGTTGCAAACAATCGATCAATCCCTTGGTTTTCCTGTCGCCTTTGCAGGTATCTCCAGTCACGGGATTGGCTTCGCCTTTGCCGTCTGTAAAAATGTTACTGGGGTCTATTCCTTTGTTCGTTACCAGGTAGCCCTTGACTGCTTCAGCGCGACGTACTGACAGTCCTTTGTTGTATTCCTCGGTGCCAATGCGGTCTGCGTAACCGATCGCAACGATCAAGTCGTACTTGACCCCGGTCAGCTTGCTGACGAGATTATCCAGTGCCTGCATGCCTTCGGGTTTCAGCACAGACTTGTCAAAATCGAACAGCGTATCAGCGGAAAGGGTCACTTTCTCCGGTGCGGTTTTGGCTGCTGTTGCGGTCACTGCCGCTGCGGCTGCTGCCGCTGCCTTGGCTGCCTTCTCGGGCCTGATCACCAGATCGGGTTCACATTCGTAAATCGCCTTGGCGGGTGTCCAATTACTGGTGTGCCAGCATAAATTGGTGGAACTCCTGGCTGGCACAGCGCGGTCATCTACCAGGTAGGCTTCCGGTTTTATTACTTGAGCCATGGCGGCCCCGGATAGAAATATCGGCAGAACAACCACTCCAAACAGGAATTTCTGGGTCAATGTGTTTTTCATGCTGATGCTCCTTTTCAGAAAAACTTTAATTTAAGGTCGGACTATCTGTTGCCCAGGCAAACGCGAACGGAAGCCTAACAAAATCATTTTATTAATTTAATACGTCGCTGTATAGCATATTATTTTATATGCTTGTGGACTATTCTTGAGCTGCCAGCAATGTATCGACCTTATAGGATGAATTAGGACGAGTCATTTGTTGGCAAAAAAAAGCCCTGCGCAGTGGCAGGGCTTTGATCATTAGCTCTGTTCAGATCGGATTTATTTCGTTGCCCGTGTGCCGTCCACCATGACTTCGACGCGGCGATCGGGTTGCAGGCATGCGATCAACGCCTTGGTTGCCTTGCTGCCTTTACACTTGTCCCCGCTTATTGGATCGGCTTTGCCCTTGCCTTCAGTCCGAATTTTTCCGGCATCTACGCCCTGGGTTACCAGATAGTTTTTGACCGCTTCGGCACGATGCAGGGAGAGGCGCTTGTTGTATGCCTCGGAACCAATGCGGTCAGTGTGTCCGATGACATTAACTGTATCAAATTTGAGAGTCTTCAGTCTGGCCGCGAACTCATCCAACTGATCCCGCGATGGGCTATGTTTCAGTACGGCTTTGTCGAAATCGAACAACTCATCGGCAGAGAAATGCATTCTTGAAGATGCCGGTGCGGGTGCAGGCGCAGGTGGGGGTAGGGATGCCACGACCACTTTTTGGGGTACCAGGTCGGGCTCACATTCATAAATCGCCTTGGCGGGTGTCCAATCGTTGGTATGCCAGCATAGATTGGTGGAATTCCTGGCTGGTACGGCGCGGTCGTCTACCAAGTAAGCTTCCGATTTTTTCACTTGAGCCATGGCGGCTCCGGAAAAAAATATCGGCAGAACAATCGCGCTAAACAAGAGTTTTTTGGTCGATACGCTTTTCATGCTCATGCTCCTTTCTGGGAAGACTTCAATTTAAATAAACTACCTTTTGCCAGTGTAGTGATGGACAAAACCACACCATCTTTTCCTGTATAGCACATTATTCCGGGAATGCCACGCCCGGTTGTCCGGTTGGGGATCCATGCTTGCGAGAGCCGTGTTATTGCGGATGGCATGAACATAAGAATACCGGGTGGCTACAATAAGGGCGGCGTGATAGAATTGGCAACTTTATTTATTGCTGTCCACGGCAGAATTCCCGCCATAACTTATTGTCTCTGATAGAAAATTATCTTAATGGATCAATTCGCGAAAGAAACCCTGCCGATCAGCCTTGAAGAGGAAATGCGCCGTTCCTACCTGGATTACGCCATGAGCGTGATTGTGGGGCGGGCGTTGCCGGATGTGCGTGACGGTCTGAAACCGGTACACCGGCGGGCGTTGTTCGCCATGCATGAGCTTTCCAACGATTGGAACCGTCCTTATAAGAAATCTGCGCGCATCGTTGGTGATGTGATCGGTAAATATCACCCCCACGGGGATACTGCGGTCTATGACACCATCGTGCGTATGGCGCAGGATTTTTCGTTGCGGTATATGCTGGTGGACGGCCAGGGTAACTTCGGTTCGGTGGACGGCGACAACGCGGCGGCAATGCGTTATACCGAAATCCGTATGTCGCGCATCGCCCATGAATTGCTGGCGGATCTTGATAAGGAAACGGTGGATTTTGGCCCGAACTACGATGGTTCGGAAAGAGAACCGCTGATTCTGCCGGCGAAAATCCCCAATCTGCTCATCAACGGTTCTTCCGGCATCGCGGTCGGCATGGCGACGAATATCCCACCGCATAATCTGAATGAAGTAGTGGAAGCCTGCCTGGTCTTGCTGAAAAATCCCGAAACCAGCATAGACGAATTGATCGAAATCATTCCGGCGCCAGATTTTCCGACTGCCGGCATCATCTACGGCGTTGCCGGGGTGAGAGAAGGCTACCATACCGGACGTGGTCGCGTGGTGATGCGCGCCCGCACGCATTTCGAGGATATGGAAAAAGGCAGCCGCCAGAGCATCATTATTGACGAACTGCCCTATCAGGTAAATAAGGCTAATCTACTGATTCGTATCGGCGAACTGGTACGCGACAAGAAAATCGAGGGCATTTCCGACTTGCGCGACGAATCGGACAAATCCGGCATGCGCGTGGTGATTGAACTGAAGCGCGGCGAAGTGCCTGAAGTGGTGCTGAACAACCTGTATAAAGAAACGCAGATGCAGGACACTTTTGGCATGAACATGGTGGCCTTGCTGGATGGGCAGCCGCGCCTGCTGAATTTGAAGCAGATGCTCAGTGCATTCTTGCGCCACCGGCGTGAAGTGGTGACGCGGCGCACGGCATTCGAACTGAAGAAGGCACGTGAGCGCGGCCATTTGCTGGAAGGTTTGGCGGTGGCGCTGTCCAACGTGGATGATGTAATCGCCCTGATCAAGGCGGCGCCGACCCCCGTGGTGGCCAAAGATGCGTTGATGGCGAAGGTATGGCGTTCGAAGCTGGTGGAGGAAATGCTCGTGCGCGCCACGGTCGATGTCAAGGCATTCCGCCCGGATGGATTGGCGCCGGAATTCGGTTTATCTAAAAAAGGCTACCGTCTGTCCGACGCGCAGGCGCAGGCAATTCTGGAATTGCGCCTGCAACGCCTGACCGGTCTGGAGCAGGACAAGATAGTCAGCGAGTACAAGGAGGTGATGGACAGGATTGCCGACTTCCTCGATATCCTCGCTAAGCCTGAACGGATTACTGTAATCATCACCGAGGAACTTGCCGCCATCAAACAGCAGTTTGGCGACAAACGCCGCAGCGAAATCGTGATCAGCACGCATGATTTGAGCATGGAAGATCTGATTGCACCGGCAGATATGGTGGTAACGCTGTCACACAGCGGCTACATCAAGTCGCAGCCGCTGGATGACTATCACGCACAAAAACGCGGCGGGCGCGGCAAACAGGCGACAGGTACCAAAGAAGATGACTTCATCGACAATCTGTTCATCGCCAATACGCACGATTTCATTCTGTGCTTTTCCAGCCGTGGGCGGGTGTACTGGATCAAGGTTTACTCGGTACCGCAGGGTGGGCGCTCCGCGCGCGGCAAACCCATCGTCAATCTGGTGCAACTGGAGCAGGGCGAAAAGATCAACGCCATCCTGCCGGTAAAAGCATTCGACGAGAACCGCTATATATTCATGGCTACTTCCTTTGGTACCGTGAAGAAGACGCCGCTGTCCGAGTTCTCGCGCCCGCGTGCCAGCGGCATCATCGCAGTGGGTCTGGACGAAAGCGATTATCTGATCGGTGTCGCGCTGACCGAAGGCAAACACGACGTGATGCTGTTTTCTGACGCTGGCAAGGCGGTACGTTTCGATGAGAATGACGTGCGTCCGATGGGGCGGGGTGCGCGCGGCGTGCGCGGCATGAAACTGGGCAAGGGACAGAAGGTTATTTCCCTGCTGGTGGCCGAGAGCGAGGAACTGGCGGTATTGACCGCAACCGAAAACGGTTACGGCAAGCGTACGCCGATAGGCGAATATACCCGCCATGGCCGCGGCACCCAGGGCATGATTGCGATCAAGACCAGCGAACGCAACGGCAAAGTAGTGGCCGCGCGGCTGGTCAGGCAGGATGATGAGATCATGCTGATTACCACCGGCGGTGTCTTGATCCGTACTCGCGTCAGGGAAGTTCGCGAAATGAGCCGTTCCACCCAGGGGGTGACTCTGATCAATCTGGATAAAGGCGAGAAGCTCGCCGGACTGGAGAGAGTGGTTGAGACCGACGGAGAATAGCGGTTGAATCGCAGGGGAGTGCAAAAGTAAAGAATGGAACGTATATTTAATTTCAGCGCAGGCCCTGCGATATTGCCGGCGGAAGTGCTGCAACAGGCGCGCGACGAAATGCTCGACTGGCACGGCAGCGGCATGTCGGTGATGGAGATGAGCCATCGCGGCAAGGAGTTTATGTCCATCGCCGCAAAAGTTGAAGCTGATTTGCGCGAACTGGCGGGTATTCCGGATAATTACAAGGTGCTGTTCCTGTCGGGTGGTGCTTCCAGTCAGTTTGCCATGGTGCCGATGAATCTGTTGCGCGGCAAAAAAAGCGCCGATTATGTCAACACCGGCGAGTGGTCCAAAAAAGCCATCAAGGAAGCGAAGAAATACTGCGCAGTCAATATCGCGGCTTCATCCGAGGATGCGAATTTCAGCTACGCGCCGGCACAGGATAAATGGGTGCTTGATCCGGCTGCGGCGTATGTGCATTACACGCCCAATGAGACCATCGGCGGAGTGGAGTTCAACTGGGTGCCTGACTTGAACAGCATGGTGCCGCTGGTGGCGGACATGTCTTCCAGCATATTATCGCGTCCGCTGGATGTGACCCGGTTCGGGCTGATTTATGCCGGCGCGCAGAAAAATATGGGCCCGGCAGGATTGACCATCGTCATTGTGCGCGAGGATTTGCTGGGAGCAACCATGTCCGGTACGCCGACCATGTTCGACTACAAAATCCACGCCGATAATGACTCCATGTATAACACTCCGCCGACCTACGCCATGTACATCATGGGTCTGGTATTGGAGTGGCTGAAGAGGAACGGTGGCTTGGCGGTGATGGAAAAGGTCAATATAGCCAAGACCGGTCTGTTGTATGACTTGTTCGATACCACGGATTTTTATCATTGCCCGGTGGCCAGATCCGACCGTTCGCGGATGAATGTGCCTTTCACACTGAAGGATGCGGCACTGGATGGAGCATTCCTGCAACAGGCGCAGGCACGCGGTCTGATACAACTGAAAGGTCACCGTTCAGTGGGCGGCATGCGCGCTTCAATCTACAATGCCATGCCGATCGAGGGGGTGGCCGCGCTGCTCCAGTTCATGCGGGAGTTTGCAAGCGACCATGCCTGAGCGCGCACACAAGGTTTTCCAGATACTCACACTCAACCCGATTTCACCGCTGGGTTTGAAGCATTTTGCTGCCAGTCATTACGTGGTGGGCAACGACATTGTCGAGCCGGATGCGATCCTGCTGCGCTCGCACAACATGTTGAAAATGGATATTCCGGCAAGTGTCAAGGCGATAGGCCGGGCGGGCGCGGGTACCAACAATGTTCCGGTCAAGGACATGAATCTGCGCGGTGTGGCGGTGTTCAATGCCCCCGGCGCCAATGCCAATGCAGTGAAGGAACTGGTGCTGGCAGGCATTTTGCTGGCGTCGCGCAATCTGGTTCCCGCGATTCGTTTCGCCGAAAGCTTGCAGGGTGACGATGCCACCCTGCACAAACTGGCGGAAGAAGGCAAAAAGCAGTTTGCCGGGATAGAATTGCCGGGACGCACGCTGGGTATCATTGGTCTGGGTGCGGTCGGCAGACTGGTGGCAGATGCGGCCATCCGGCTCGGCATGAAAGTGATGGGCTACGATCCGGAAATCACCGTGGAGGCGGCCTGGAATCTGTCGGCAGAAGTGAAAAAAGCCCAGAGCATCGAAGATCTGCTGCACAACAGTGATTTCGTTACGCTGCACGTGCCGTTGCTGGAAGCGACCCGCCACCTGATTAATCACGAACGTGTGCAAAGTCTGAAGAAAGGTGCGATTCTGCTCAATTTCTCGCGTGACGGCGTCGTCGATGAGAATGCGGTGCTGATGGGGATCGAGTCCGGCAAAATTAAAAATTACGTATGCGATTTTCCCAGCCAGAAATTTCAGCATCATGCGGCAGTCATCATGCTGCCGCATTTGGGTGCGTCCACCCGGGAAGCGGAAGAAAATTGCGCAATAATGGTGGTGGATCAGGTAATGGATTATCTGGAAAACGGCAACATCACCAATACCGTCAATTTCCCCAATGTGACCATGGGACGCGAGTCGCCCTACCGGGTCGCGGTGGCCAACTCCAACGTGCCCAATATCCTGGGGCAGATTTCTACCAACATGGCAAAAGCTGGACTTAACATTCACAATATGGTCAATAAATCGCGCGGCGAGATGGCTTACACGCTGGTGGATGTGGACAGCCCGGTGCCGCAACAAGCGATAGACGAGATTGCGGCGATTCCCGGCGTATTGATGGTGCGCTACTTACCGGTACTGGCCGAGTAGTTGCAGCCGATGAGCTCACCTGCGATGACCGATCAACTCAAGCAACTGCGTGATCAGATAGACACAATAGACAGCGAACTGCTGAAATTGGTAAGCACGCGCGCTGATCTTGCGCGGCAGATCGGACAGCTCAAGAACGGCATGGTGTACCGCCCCGAGCGGGAAGCTCAAGTGCTGACGCGGTTAAGTAAATTGAATTCCGGCCCACTGGCAAATGAGCAGGTCGCGCGGCTATTCACTGAAATCATGTCGTTGTGCCGTGCCCTGGAGCAACCCTTGACCGTGGCATACCTTGGCCCGCGCGGAACTTTCTCCGAAGAAGCTGCGCTGAAACGCTTCGGCAGCATGGTGACGACCCTGGCATGCGGTTCGATAGATGAGGTATTCCGCAAAGTCGAGTCGGGTGCGGCGGGTTATGGAGTGGTGCCGGTGGAAAACTCCACCGAGGGTGCGGTCGGCAGAACGTTGGACTTGCTGATGCAGACTCCGTTAAAGGTGTGCGGTGAAGTACAGTTGCCGGTACATCAGTTTCTGCTGGCGCGGCATAACGATCTTGCGCGCATCAATAAAATTTACTCGCATCCCCAGTCATTTGCACAATGTCATGAGTGGTTGAACGCCAATCTGCCCGATTTATCCGGGGCGGCGCGGGTTAACGCAGCAAGCAATGCCGATGCAGCCAGATTGGCTGCAGAAGATGAACATGCCGCGGCCGTAGCCGGCAAAAAGGCCGCAGAAGTGTTTGGTCTTACCGTCTGCGCCGAGAATATTGAGGATGACCCGAAGAACACCACGCGTTTTCTAGTGATCGGCGCGCAGGATGTCGCCGCCTCCGGCAAGGATAAAACGTCGCTGGTGATGTCGGTCAAGAATCGTCCCGGCGCGATCCACGAACTGCTGGCGCCGCTGGCACAGTATGGCGTCAGCATGAGTCGCCTGGAATCCCGCCCCTCCCGCACAGGCCTGTGGGAATATGTGTTTTTCGTCGATATCGAAGGCCACCAGCAAGACGAGAAAGTGGCGCAGGCGCTGGTAGAATTGCGTGAGAAAGCGGCGTTATTGAAAATACTCGGTTCCTACCCTGCAGCGTGACCCATTCTTGATCTCCTGATTTCACGATTCCAAGATTCTGACCTTATGAATATTTGCGACCTCGCCCCGAAATATATCCGCGCCATCATGCCCTACCAGCCGGGCAAACCAATTTCAGAACTGGCACGGGAGATGGGTCTGGACGAGCATGCCATCGTCAAGCTCGCATCCAACGAGAACCCGTTGGGGCCAAGTCCACTGGCGCTGGCAGCGATGACCAGAGCGCTGCAGGAGGCGGCGCTGTACCCGGATGGAAGCGGATTTGAGTTGAAGGCCGCGTTGTCGCAGCGTTATGTGGTGAGCAGCGAGCAGATTGTGCTGGGCAACGGTTCCAACGATGTGCTGGAACTCGCGGCCAGGGTATTCCTGAAACCGGGTGCATCGGCGATTTATTCACAACATGCCTTTGCCATTTATCCGCTGGTGACCCAGGCAGTCGGCGCAAGCGGCATCGCAGTTCCCGCCACGAAATACGGCCATGACCTTGATGGCATGCTGGATGCGGTTACGCCTGAAACGCGCGTAGTGTTTATCGCCAACCCCAATAATCCTACCGGCACATTGTTGGCTGCTGCCGATCTGTTGCGTTTTCTGCAGCGGGTGTCACCGGATGTGCTGGTGGTGCTGGATGAAGCCTATAACGAATATTTACCGGATACTGCCAAGCCCGACAGTATTGCATGGCTGAAGCGTTTTCCCAATTTGCTCATCACCCGCACCTTCTCCAAAGCCTACGGCCTGGCGGGTGTGCGCGTGGGATTTGGTCTGGCGCGTGAGGACGTGGCGGGTTTGATGAACCGGGTGCGCCAGCCGTTCAACGTTAACAGCATTGGTCTGGTGGGCGCGGTGGCTGCGCTGGAAGACGTGGAATTCGTGAAGCGTTCCTATGCGCTCAACCGGGCGGGGATGATGCAGATCACCACCGGCCTGCGGCGGCTGGGCATCGAATACATTCCGTCCTATGGTAATTTCCTGAGTTTCCGCGTGAACGGCGGCAATGCCGGTGCGGTTTATCAAAGCCTGCTGAAACAGGGCGTGATCGTGCGTCCCATCGGCATTTATGAAATGCCCGAACACCTGCGAGTCACCATCGGTCTTGAATCGCAGAATCAGAAATTCCTGCAATCCCTTGAGCGTGCAATCGGAGAATCAGTTTGATCATCATCATGAACAGCGGCGTCACTGACGAACAAGTGGATGCAGTGGTAAATAAAATTCGGAGCTTTGGCCTTGACGCCAACATTTCACGCGGCACCGAGCGCACCGTGATCGGCGCCATCGGTGATGAGCGCAAACTCGAACCGGAAATGTTCGATACCTTGCCCGGAGTCGAATACTCCATGCACATCGTCAAGCAGTACAAGATCGTGTCGCGCGAATCGCACAAACACGATTCGGTGATCAATATTGGCGGCGCACGCGGGGCGCCCGGAGTTGCATTGGGCGGCAACCAGATCCAGGTGATCGGCGGGCCGTGCTCGGTGGAAACCCAGGAGCAGATGGATCTGGCGGCGCAGCAGGTTGCCGCCGCAGGCTGCCGGTTGATGCGCGGCGGAGCTTTTAAACCCCGCACCAGCCCCTACACTTTCCAGGGCAAGGGCGAGGAAGGGCTGGCAATATTCCGTAAAGCGGCGGACAAATACAATCTGCCTATCGTTACCGAACTGATGGATGCGCGCATGCTCGACGCTTTCCTTGAGCACGATGTGGATGTGATCCAGATCGGCACCCGCAGCATGCAGAACTTTGAACTGCTGAAGGAAGTGGGGCGCACCAACAAGCCGGTGATACTCAAGCGCGGCATGTCGGCGACCATTTCCGAATGGCTGATGGCAGCGGAATACATCGCTGCTGGCGGCAATCACAACATCATTTTCTGCGAGCGCGGTATTCGCAGCTTTGAGACCGCTTACCGCAACGTGATGGACGTGACTTGTATCCCGGTACTGAAAAAGGAAACGCACTTGCCGGTGATCGTCGATCCCTCGCATGCTGGCGGCAAGGCCTGGATGGTGCCGGCGCTCGCGCGTGCGGCGATTGCGGCCGGTGCCGACGGCCTGCTGGTGGAAATGCATCCGAATCCATGTGAGGCTTGGTGCGACGCCGATCAGGCGCTGAACCCGCAGGAATTCAAAGACCTGATGGGGTCGCTCAAAGGAATAGCGCAAGTGATCGGACGCAGCATGTAATGAAAAATCCGCCGCGAACAAGATAAACCCCTACTTGAGATGGCAAACGTTGTGATCAATAAACTGGTGATTATCGGCGTCGGCCTGATCGGTGGCTCATTCGCGCTGGCGCTGCGCAAGGCAGGGCTGGTCAGGTATGTCGTCGGCATCGGCCGCAGCCGCGAGAACCTGCAACGCGCATGTGAGCTGGGGGTGATAGACGAAATCGCCGCTGATCTTGCGTCGGCGTTGCAGGGAGCGGATCTGGTGTTGCTCGCGATGCCGGTGGGGCAGACCGGCAAGATCATGGCGCAAATTTCTCCCCATCTCGCAGCCGGAACCATCGTGACCGATGCAGGCAGTACCAAGCAGGACGTGGTTGCAGCAGCGCGTTCTTTTCTGGCCGGACATCTGCAGAATTTTGTTCCCGGCCATCCCATCGCTGGCGCCGAACTGAGCGGAGTAACTGCAGCCAGCGCCGATCTGTTCCGCGACAAGAATCTGGTGTTGACGCCGCTGGATGAAACCAGCACCGAGGCGGTGACGCGGGTGACGGAATTGTGGCAGGGTTGCGGCGCGCGGGTTTCGCAGATGCACGCCGACCGGCACGACGCAGTCCTCGCCGCAATGAGCCATCTGCCGCATGTGCTGGCGTTCACCTTGATGAATCATGTCTGCGCCGGTGCCGGCGACAAGCCGGAAGACCTGCTGCGTTTTGCCGGCAGCGGTTTCCGTGACTTCACCCGCATTGCCGGCAGTTCCCCGGAGATGTGGCGCGACATCTGCCTTGCCAACCGCGAGGCGCTGCTCAAGCAAATCGACGCTTACCAGAACGAACTGACAAACTTGCGCGAGATGCTGGCGCATGGTGACGGGCAGGCGCTGGAAAAGGTTTTCACCGATGCACGTGATGCGCGGCAGCGATGGTTGCAAGACAAGTCTTGAGTGTTCCACTGCATGTGAAAGGTTGCCTTCTTAAATTCGACTCAATATCGTCTTGACTGAGGGATCCACTGTAGGGACTGCAATAACTAGACGGTAAAAGCACAGCTTTGTGACGGCCCACTGTAATGCCTATCATGCAGGATAGTTGGCTGCTATCGTTATTTTGGTATAAATTTATAGCTCTTTGAATCATCAAGCGAGAACGTGCGTGCTTGGCCAATTTCCCTGCTTATATCGCAGCTACCCACAGTGAGAAGAAAGAAAGCTGCGCTATCCCGTCTGCTTGCTACTTCAAGTCGTTTAGTTTCACAGTCTTGGTCTTGGCCATGATAAGCAACACACTGAAGCGTTGCATATTTGATAGGAATGTTATCCCCGCTCTCCAGTTCTGTATGTATACGATAATTTGTCACGGCCATTTCTACAAATATTTTTTCCGCATCTATTGATTTTAAGTATTTCTCACATTTACCCGATCCAAGTTCAGAGTAAATTTGGGCTTTCGTTAAATGGAATTTTATTTCATTATTTTCGGTACTGACCCATCCATCGCCGTAACCGATGGCATTTAGGTATTCATGGGGCTTGCTGTAATCTGGTTTACTGCATCCGATTAGCATAGACATTAAACCTACTATCAGAAATATTTTCACTGTCCCAGCCTCCGCTATTCATTGCCGTAAAGTCATATACTTACAACGCCAGCGACGAATAAATACGCGCCAATTGTATACGCAATTACCTGCCCCCAAAAACAACCCATAGTGATCGGGCCGCAATACTTGGCCATGAACGTATTGAGTGTGCCACCATCTTTTATTTTTCGAGCTGTATAGCGAAAATCAAGAAGTCTCGAGATGGTGGCAATGCAACCAAGGAATGCGCTGGCTGCCCACATGACCATAACTGTATTAATGGGGACTGTGCCATGAGGCTTGCCCTCTAATTTTATGTTGATCAAAAAAGCAAGTGATGCTACGGCAAATCCTAAAAAGATATTTATTGAATATGATAAATGCGTAATCCTATAATTTGTCCACCGGACATATCTTTCTTTTTGATCGGTATCCATCTAGATTTTTTTATGCACAAGTTGGGTAAGGGTCAGATCTTGCAATATAACACTCCCTTGAAGAAATCATCGTTTCAAATCGCGATAAAAATTTCCATGTAGCCCGACCGTTTTTCCATTCTTCATCATGGGCTGTCCGCGATAGACTGAGCGGCGTTATCCACATTCTCAGCTATGTTATTGTGCAGTTTTTGTACTGCCACCCAAGGCGGCGGGTTTGCACGACCGCGTAGCTCATGCGCGACGGTTGCGTGGTACGAAAGGAGTGGCGCTATCATGCGGTTCCGCCATGGAGACGAGCGATTCAGCGATGAAGCTCACCGGCAGGTCTGGGTTGTCCAATGCGGCGCGCCCAACCTTGGCCCAAAATTCAATTTGGCCGGCGATGTGGTGCGGTGTTCTGCTGCGGCTTCTGTTTTGGCTTGTGTGTAAAGATCGTCGTCGATTCTGACTGGCGTACCCATAATTCAATCCTCCTGAGTTACCGCTTATGTAGCAATGCTAACGCAAGTGCGGAGGCCGGGTCAAAACTGTGCTGTAAATTCGATCCTGCTTGATCGGTTTGCTCAAGCCAGCCAGAGAACTCTCTGGTTTCTGGACTGCATGACTGCTGCTTCTGGTAAAATGCTGCGACTGTTGTGCTTGTCTCCGCTTGGTCCGCCGTAACGCCGATTTGACCTTCCTGACGGGAGCGAGTCGGGTCAGACGGCCAGTGTGTGGCTGACCGGAGAAAAAGCACGATGGGATGTGCCGTTCCAAGCGCTGCCAACGTGCAGGTCAGCAGACAGATTGAGGTGTGCCAACAACCGTAGCATCCAATCCTGATTCCTGTTGCGCGATTTTTATTTCGCGACAGCAAGGACCTTGTCTGTTTTATCGTGTCATCCGGCAGCGCCCTATTTTTTCTGTGCAAGGGTAGCCATGCCATATCTTGAAAAACTCGATACCGTTATCCGCGACATCATCGAACCGGCGGCAGTTGCCACGGATCGCGATGCCGTGTTTCCGCGTACCGCCATTGCCGCACTCGGCGAAACCGGCTTGTTAGGCCTGGTCAGTGCGACCGGGGTGGGTGGCATGGGGTTCGATCTGGCCGCGGCAGCGCAGGTGGTCGAGCATATTGCCAGAGCATGCCCTTCCACCGCCATGGTCGTGACCATGCATTATTGCGGCACAACCGTGATTGAGAAGTTTGGTGCCGACTCGATCCGGCGCGAAATTGCTGCGGGCCAGCACCTGACAACTTTGGCCTGGTCCGATATGGGTTCCCGCAGCCACTTCTGGGCGTCGGTTGGCAGCACCCGCCCGGACGGCGATGCTTATCTGCTCGATTGCGACAAGACCATGGTGACTGCCGCAGGCGAGGCTGATTCCTACGTGTGGTCATCGCCCCCGGTTAAAGCTGCTGGCGCCAGCACTTTGTGGCTGGTCGGCAGCAAGACAGAGGGTTTGAGCCAGCCCCAACTGTTCGACGGCATGGGTCTGCGCGGCAACGGTTCCTCCCCACTTTCCTGCAAAGCGCTGCGGCTGCCTGCATCCGCCATGCTGGGCAGCGACGGCGGCGGCTTCGACATCATGCTCGGTGCAGTGCTGCCGGTGTTCTCGGTCCTGATCGCTTCCTGTTCGCAAGGAATAATGGAGGCAGCGCTCGAACGTGCATGTGCCCATGCGAGCGCCAGCAAATTTGAACATCTGGGCAGTGCGCTGGCAGATCTGCCCACCATCAGGGCTTACCTTGCACGTGCGCGCATCCGTGCCGACATGGCGCGCACCCTGCGCGACGATACCCTGGCGGCGCTGGCCGGTGGCCGTGCCGATGCGATGCTGCGGGTGATGCAGACCAAAGCGGCTGCGGCTGAAGCTGCGCTGGAAGTCACCGATGTCGCCATGCGCGTGTGCGGTGGCGCCGCATTCCGCAGGGATGTGGGTGTCGAGCGCTATTTCCGTGATGCGCGTGCAGCCTCGGTCATGGCGCCGACTTCCGATGTGCTGTTTGATTTCATCGGCAAAGCCGTTTGCGGCATGCCGGTGTTTGATTAGGAAGCGCGAAATGGCAAAACCATTGCTGCTGGGTGCGGTTGCCTATGCACCGAAAGTGGTGACCATCTGGGAAGGATTCAAGGAATATTTCCGGCGGCACGATTTCGAATTTGATTACATTCTCTATTCCAATTACGAGCGCCAGGTGGAAGCGCAGCTCGATGGCAGCATCGATCTGGCCTGGAATTCACCGCTGGCCTGGGTCAGGGTAGATCGCATGGCACGTGCGCGCGGGCTTGAGGCGCGCGCGCTGGCGATGCGTGACAGCGACCGCGATCTTTGTTCAGTGCTGATAGCGCGGTCCGGTTCTCGTGTCGCAACCACAGAAGATCTGTCCGCTCTGGCGGGGCAAGTGATCGGTTTCGGCGCGCTGGATTCACCCCAGGCCAACCTGATTCCGCGCGATCATCTGCGTGCGCAAGGATTGCTTGCCGGGCGTGATTATACGGCGCGGCGTTTCGATGAACTGAGCGGCAAGCACGGCGACCATATAGGCGGCGAGCGTGCGGCGGCGCTGGCCCTGATGGCGGGGGAGATCGACGCTGCCTGGATGATCGACGGCAATTACCTTGCTTTCGCGCGCGAGGGCATACTGCCGGCAGGCGCCACGCGGATCGTGGCGCGCAGCGGCAGCTACGATCACTGCAACTTTACCTTGATCTCAGGCATA
This sequence comes from Nitrosomonadaceae bacterium, assembly GCA_030646695.1. Classification (GTDB taxonomy): domain Bacteria; phylum Pseudomonadota; class Gammaproteobacteria; order Burkholderiales; family Nitrosomonadaceae; genus VFJL01. The sequence goes on along the minus strand of JAUSLF010000076.1, from coordinate 67,256 downwards.
TCCGCGGCAAGCGGAGAAATGGCGGCGCGGTTCACCGAGTTGCTGCTGGCGATGGACTGGCAGGATGCTCAGGTAAGGCCGCTGCTGGAACTGGAAGGACTCAAGGCATGGCTACCCGGCCGCACCAGCGGTTACGATTTGCTGATGCGGGCGGTGGATGACGAGAAATTCTATGATGCAGAAGGAAATATACTTGCTACCGATTATAGATATTGAGAATCTGGGGCTGGATGCCGGCGCTCATCTGCTGGTCAAGTATGGCCTGCGTGCAATCCCGCCCGGCGGCGAGCTGCGCGTGGTTGGCAGCAGCCCCGGCTGGGAAACGCAGTTGTCGGCATGGTGCCGCGCGCAAGGCCACGGCGTGAGCATGCTGCAGCAGGACGGACGTCTGGTTGCCACGGTGATTCGGGGCGCTGCCGATGCCGGCCGCTGGCATGGTGCCGCGCATGCCGGACACAGCGATGCGGCGCTGACTGGCGCGGTTGCAGATCAAGCCTTGTCTTGCTGGGGGCTGGCGGCAAGGGGGGCGACGGTGGAAGCGGGTGCGCCGGATATTCATTTCCGGCTCGACCGCAAAGACGAGATCTGGGCTGATACCGCCGCCGTGCTGTATGCGCAGGCGGTGGCGGCACAATGGAATCCCGCTACGGCGATAGACTGGAACGAACCATTCGATCTTCCCGTTGTGGTGGAAGATGCGGTGGTGCAGTTGATGACTTACCTGATCGAAAACGAAGTGGCCGCTTTGGTCGTGCCGGCGCGGTTTCTCGGCCAGTTGCATCCGCATTTCCGCGAAATACAAGCGTTGCTTGCGATCCAGGTGGCCGACGAGGCACGCCATATCGAGGTCTTTACCCGCCGCTTGCGCCTGAAAGGGAGAGAGCCGGCTCTGTCCACCGCCGGTGGGCAGGCTTCGCTCAAAACCCTGCTGGATGAATCTGATTTTTCTGTTGCCGGCTTTTTGCTGTCAGTGCTGGGTGAGGGCACTTTCGTCAGCCTGCTCAACTTTCTCCAGGCCCATGCGCCCGACCCGGTGACGCGGCAGATCGCCCGTCTGACGGCGAGGGATGAAGCGCGCCATGTGGCTTTTGGCATGTCCCACTTGCTGTGGCGGCTGCAGCAGGAGCCGCAGTTTCGCATGCGGCTGGCCAACGCGGTGCAATCGCGCAATGACGCCTTGGCGGATACCGCCGGGCTCAACGAGGAAGTATTCGATGCGCTGATCCTGATCGCGGCCGGCGAATTCACCCCGCAGGCTATCGCCGCAGGCTACGTCCGGGTGCAGCAGTTGATTGCGGATATGGCCGAAGGAAGGCGGGTGCGGCTGGAAAGGCTCGGCTTTGAGAAAGAAGCCGCACTCCATTTGGCAGCCTTGCATACGCGCAATTTCATGTGATTCCAATTCCATTTCATCAGTGACACTTTGTTGATATCCTCACTCTCGCTTTGCCGTACTACTAGTACTGTCTGCGGCGTTCGTTCGTCATTGCCTCGTTTCACTTTCGAACTGGAATTGGAATGAACGATCCGCATGGACGCCGCATGGACAAGATGATGCGCTATGCGTATAACAGCGGATGTCCTGGAAAATCGACTTGCCCGAGTGACCCGTGAAATCCATCAGTTCTCGTGAGAATCCTTTGTTCAAGCAGTTCGTCAAGCTGGCGCAATCCGCTGCGCAGCGCAGAACCAGCGGGTTGACGCTGCTGGACGGCGCGCATCTGATCACTGCCCATCATGCTGCGCTGGGATTGCCGCAAAGCCTGGTTATCGGTGAGTCGGCGAGCGACAATGAAGAAATAAAACACTTACTGGCGCAACTGGGGACGGAGCAGGCAGTGCCGGTGGTGGTACTGAGCGATGTTTTGTTCCGCACAATCTCTCCGGTCAAAACCCCCAGCGGCATCATCGCGCTGATAGCCATTCCCATGCACGATGTCATCCCTGTATATCAGGGCAAGAGTTTCAGCGTGCTGCTTGAAGCCATTCAAGACCCCGGCAATCTTGGTTCGATCCTGCGCTCTGCCGCCGCTGCCGGTGCAAGCGACGCCTATCTGTCCGCCGGCTGCGCCGATTCCTGGTCGCCCAAAACGCTGCGCGCCGCGATGGGAGCGCATTTCCAGTTGCGCATCCACGAACAATCCGATCTGGCAAAAGTGGCGCGGGAATTCAACGGCAAGGTGATCGCCACCACGCTGCAGGCGAAAACCAGCCTTTATCAGATCCGCCTGAGCGGGCCGCTGGCATTCGTGTTCGGTAACGAAGGGGCGGGCCTGTCAGAGGCAGTGCTGCAGGCGGTCAGCGAGCAAGTCAGCATCCCCATGCCGGGCGGCACGGAATCTTTGAATGCAGCGGCAGCGGCGGCGGTGTGTTTTTTCGAGCGGGTGCGGCAGAACGCGAGCGTTGCGGAATAATTACAGGCGCTGCGCGAACCAGTTGGCTGCACTGTGCGCAGCCTGTTCCAACGTGCCGGATTCTTCGAATAAATGGGTCGCACCGGCGATCAGGGTCAGTTTCTTTTCGCAGTGCAGCAGTGCGTAGGCTTGCTGGTTCAGCTCGATCACACCGTAGTCTGCGCTGCCGACGATGAGCAGGGTCGGCGCAGTCACCTGGCTCAAGGCGGTTTCTCCAGCCAGGTCGGGACGGCCGCCGCGTGATACCACGGCGGCGATCTTGTTTCCCATTTCTGCTGCTGCCTGCAACGCCGCTGCTGCGCCGGTGCTGGCGCCGAAATAGCCGATGTGCAGGGTTTGCGTCTGTGGGTTGGCCTGCAGCCAGGCAGTGGCGGCCAGCAGTCGCCGCGTCAGCAGATCAATGTCAAAGCGCGTGGCATAATCCTGATCCTCTGCGCGTGTCAGCAGGTCGAATAGCAGGGTGCCGATGCCGTGTTGTTGCAGCACTTCGGCAACAAAGGTGTTGCGTGGACTGAAGCGGCTGCTACCGCTGCCATGCGCGAACAGCACCACCCCGGTCGCGGACGGCGGCAACACCAGTTCGCCGTCGAGTTCGACACCATCGGCCGGAATATGTACGCTGCTCATGTAGCCTCTCCTATTGCAATGGGGATGCGCCGCCTGCCAAACTGCCCCGTGAATTTCTCAAAGCGTCCGGCAATGCGGGTATCGCAGTCCGGACAATGGCCGTCGGGCGTGAGGCGGTATTGTTCGATTTCATACCAGTCGCGCACGATCAGGGCGCTGTGGCATGACGGGCAGTACGTGGTATCCCCCTCGCGGTTATGCACATTGCCAGTATAGACATACAGCAGCCCTGCCGCCCGGGCGATTTGACGTGCCTGTATCAGCGTTTCTGCCGGGGTGGCGGGAATATTGGTCATCTTGTAGTCCGGATGAAAGGCAGAAAAGTGCAGTGGCACGTCCACGCCGAGTTCCCTGACGATCCACTCGCTCATTTTGCCGATCTCATCTGCCGAATCGTTGAGGCCGGGGATTAGCAGCGTGGTCAGTTCGACCCATACGTCTGTTTCCTGCCTGAGATATTTCAGTGTATCCAGCACCGGTTGCAGGTGCGCGCCGGTTTGTTTGACATAGAACTCGTCGGTGAACGCCTTGAGGTCAACATTAGCCGCATCTATTTTGGCAAAGAAATCGCGCCGCGGCTGGTCGTGGATATAACCTGCCGTGACTGCCACCGCCTTGATGCCGCGTGCGTGACAGGCATCGGCTACGTCCATCGCATATTCAGCGAAGATCACCGGGTCATTGTAGGTGAAGGCGACGCTCTTGCAGTCGAGTTCCTCGGCGCTGCGCGCGATGGCTTCCGGGCTGGCCTGGTCGGCGAGCTTGTCGAAGCTGCGTGATTTGGAAATATCCCAGTTCTGGCAAAATTTACAGGCGAGATTGCAGCCTGCCGTGCCGAACGACAGGATGCTGCTGCCGGGATAGAAATGGTTGAGCGGTTTTTTCTCGATCGGATCGACACAAAATCCGGAAGATCGTCCGTAAGTTGTGAGCACCATCGCATCGCCGACTCGTCCGCGCACGAAGCATGCGCCGCGCTGTCCCTCATGCAGCTTGCAGTCGCGCGGACATAGGTCGCACTGGATACGGCCGTCGTCCAGCCGATGCCAGTACCTGGCGGGATGTCGTTCGGCAATGCTGATCGGTTCATCCATTGTAGGATTCCTCGTCTAAGTCAGTTTCACGCCATTTGGTCACGGTATAGCGCGACAGTTTCACGTCCTCGGCCCAGAAGTTATCGGGCAGCCCGGCCTTACGTTTCAGCATAGCAAGAAACAGATGTGGTTGCGCGAGGCTCTCCCATACCTGTGGCAGAAAGGTGCTGCGATAGCGGCCGTATTCGAACACAACCCCGTCGGTACCGGGGCGCAGTTGCGCCAGCGCGTCCGCTTCGTCGGCAAAGCCCAGCGGCTGCGGTGCGGTGAGCAGCGAGACTTCCACTTGCACCGTGACAAATTCCTCCAGCGTGAGCGGCAGGAAGCGCGGATCGTGCAGCGCGGCAGACACGGCATTGCTTTTGACATCGGCGAGCAATGGCCGGTGCGGCTGCAGCGTACCAATGCAGCCGCGCAACTCGCCGGATTGAGTGAGGGTGATGAAACTTGCGCCAGGTTCAGCCAGCCACGCTGCGGTTTCATCCGCTGCTGCTGGATACGGCGCGTGCAAGACGTGCGCAATCGCAGCACGTGCTATCGGCAGCAATATTTTTCCTTGATCAGTTGACATGTTCTTCCTTCCCGGTAAAGGCGAGCGCGGCATAACCCACCACCTGATCGCGCGAACCGGCGGTATCGCCAGAGTTGCGCAAATCAAGCAAGTGCGGTGTCAGGTGGTGTTTCTGCGCCGCGACGATCAGACCGCTGATGGGCGTGCCGCCGCAGGCGTGTTCATGTGCTATCGGCTGGCGCAGGTCCAAAATGGATTGCACGGTCTCGCCATCCACACGTTGTGCGGTGGCGTAAGGCAGATAGTGTGAAAGATCGGAGCTGATGACAATCAACGTTTCCTCGCCGCCCCACAGGGCATCCAGTACCTCGGCGACTTCTTCGGCTGACGCCATGCCGACAGCCAGCGGCAGCAGGGTAAAGTGCGGCAGGATGCTTTGCAGGAATGGCAGTTGCACTTCCAGCGAATGCTCCAGCGCGTGCGCCTGCGCGCTGACGGTGACTTGCGGCAAATGGGCGATGGTGCGCATTGCCGCCGTGTCCAGCATCACCCGTCCGAGCGGCGTGTCGAAGGCATCCGCTTCCGGCAATGCCAGGCCGCGTACCGCAACACGATGAGTGGGGCCGAGCAACACCACGCGCCGGATGTGCGCAGCAATGGGACGGAGTGTGGCATAAGCTGTGGCTGCGATGGCAGCCGAATAAATGTAGCCGGCGTGCGGCACGATCAGAGCTTTGGGGGTTAAGGCGTGTGGATGCGCTGCGGTCAGCAACTGCTGCACATCGTGGGCAAGCTGCTGCGGATCGGCGGGGTAGAACATACCTGCGACGGCTGGTGTGCGAGTAATAAACATAGTGACCTCTTCTCAAGCGATTCTTTGGATATGTGGATTACCGGGACAGAATCAAGAGTGGCAAATAAAAATTATTACGTGTTGATGAGTGGCTGTCATCAAATCCGAAACATTGTTTATGGCGGAGGATTGCGTTCGCGTTGCATTGACCTGCGCATGGACAACGCCCTGCGGAAATTTTGCTATTGAAATCTTGCACTCCATCACCATATTTCTCCTGTCGGCGGGATCATCCGCCCAATAAACCGATTAACCCAAGGAGAAAAACATGGCTAATGTGACTCGTTTCGACCCATTCCAGGTTTCCAGCCTGGATCCATTTGATGATGTGTTCAGGGGGTTTTTCCGCCCGGTGAAAATGGAAAGCAAGCAGGAAGTTCTGATCAAGATGGATGTCAGGGAAGACGACAAAGCATACACGGTGCACGCTGAAATTCCCGGTGTGAAGAAGGAAGACATCCACGTTTCCATCGAAGGCAATCAGGTATCTATCAGCGCAGAAACCAGGCAGGAGAAGGAAGTAAAGGACGGAGAGAAAGTGCTGCGTTCCGAGCGCTATTACGGCAAAGCTTTTCGCAGCTTTTCACTCGGCAGCGAAATTGACGAAGGGGCATCCCGCGCCAAGTATAGCGACGGGATTCTGGAACTGACGCTGCCAAAGAAAGCTGCTTCTTCCGCCAGAAAACTTGTCATCAACTGATGTCTTTTATTGGCTGCTTTCGCGGTTACTGCTGCCCTGGTCGTCTAGCCGGGGCAGCAGTTACGCAGGCGACTGATCCGTTTCACTGACTTTTTGCTGGTTCAGGTCTATAGTTGGAATAAGCGTATCGTTCGTAGAGTTTAGCCATGATCAAGAATCCGCGCAGCAAACGTATCCTGTCCATCTCACTGCTCGTAGTGGGCGGGGTACTGGTCTTTCTGGCACCGGAAAACGCATGGATAGGCGCAGTCCTTCTCGCCCTCGGTCTTGGCGTGGAAATAGCGGGTCTGGTGCTCGGCCATCGCAGGTAACAAAAATTTCCAATGATTTGATCATGCGGGAGTGAGACCGGTTGCGCCGGATCGCACGGAACTTCGGGCTGTGCGACGACGCAGCCGTAGCCCTTGCCGCACCAGCGCTGCCTCAAAATCGGTGAAGCTTTCCGCCGTCATGCCGTGTTCGCCCCACAGGTGTTGCAGCCAGGCAAGAGCCAGGTCGTAGTCGTCACCGATCTTGCTCGGGAGAAAGCCGAGCGTCCGGGCCGCCATGAAGGCCAGCGGCGAGAGTGATGGGGCTGCTTTCTGCCACCTGCCGCGCAGCTCGCGTAGGAAAATACCAGCCGTTACCTTGCCGACACCTTTGCCCAGAGCCATGATGCGCTGTTCCAGGTCAGCGGGATCGGCCGCGGCGGCATGCAGGGTATTGAGGTTGCCGCCGTAGCGGTCGAGCAGGGTGCGGTTAATCTCGAGCAGCTTGGTGGCAGTCTTGTAGTCGTAACGCACATAGCTACCCCGGTCAAGAATGGCGACCAGCCCGTCCCAGCCGGTATCGAGCATGCGCTGCGGCGTCAGTACGCCGCTAGCTTCGAATTCATGCCAGGTACGGCTGGCAATGGTTTCCGGAATACGCGCGCCGTATAGCACAGCAGCGATAAACCACTTGTAGATTTCAGCGGCATCCAGCGCGCCAAGATTGATGCCGAGTCCTGCCGCATAACTACCGCCCAGTTCTGTCACCAGCGCGGGTGCATTCAGCGGGCGACTATCCCCTGAAACCCGGGATGATCTCGGGTCCGGCCTAGGTGGGTGGCCCATCTCTTTCTCCTCGCGTTGTGGCGGAATGGATGCGGAATCCCTTGGTATCGGATATGTTACGCCACCTTGTTGTCCGATAAATATATCCAGCTTTAAATTTCATCTATGATGAAGTTGCCAAGAATTATTTGGCCATCTTTTGCCGCGATTACTGAAGGAGATAAAAGATCATGCTGGATTCGTTGAAGGAAGCAGGAAAACATATCGGCCACGAGATCGGCCGTGCTTGGGAGCATCTGTCGGAAGGCTGGCGTGAGTTGCTCAGCCGCAGCAACAACGCGCTTACCCATTTTGCCCGTAGCAAGGAGGAGCAGACGCAGACTCCAGCGCTGGCTTCGTTTCCGCGCTGGAGTCTGCTGGCGGGAGAAGTGGAAGAAACGGAGAAAGAAGTGGTGGTGAGAGTGGAGGTGCCCGGTATGGAGAAGGAAGACTGCCGCATCATGATCGAGGGTAACATGCTCAACCTTTCTGGGGAAAAGCACTTTGAGCGTGAAACTCTCGACAGCACCTACCACGTGATGGAGCGCGCGTACGGGGCATTCCAGCGCAGCATTCCGTTACCCCTCAACGTCGACACGGACAAGGCGGAGGCGAGTTACAAGAACGGGGTACTGACCGTCCGCCTACCCAAGGTTGGAGGCAAATCGGCCAAATCCATCCCGGTATCCTGAACTTGCATGTTGGACGCGCTCGCAATTGAATGCTAAATTTCACCGCGAATACCGCCTGCAGGGCGATGGCTGGGTTCGTTTCATTCGTCCGGCAGGAGTGCTATGCTTGGCGACTGTTCTCATCTGCTTTTCTGCGGGTGCGGCTGAGACCAAATCACCCCCAAGCGGGCAGGAGAAGAAAATGATTGCTCTGACACTTACCTCGACATCCTTTTCCCACAACGATGAGATTCCCGTTCGCCATACCTGTGATGACCGGGATGTTTCACCAGAACTTTCCTGGAGCAAAATACCGGATGGCACAAGAAGCCTGGTGCTAATCGTCGATGATCCGGATGCACCCGATCCAGCCGCACCAAAAATGACCTGGGTGCACTGGATGCTGTACAACATCCCGCCCGATGCCAGCAGTTTGCCCGAGGGTGTGGGGGCGAAAGAGTTGCCATCAGGAACCTTGCAGGGGCTTAACGACTGGCAGCGCACCGGCTACGGCGGGCCGTGCCCGCCGGTGGGCAGCCACCGCTATTTTCATAAGCTCTATGCCTTGGATACCCTACTGCCGAATCTCAAACATCCAACCAAGGCAATTCTGGAAAAAGCGATGGAAGGCCACATCATTGCCCATGTTGAACTGATCGGGCGCTATCGGCGCCATCCTTGACCGTCCCGGGCGGGATACTCCGGATTAATCTATCATTAGCACGGCTGCGCCGCGCACCTGGCCCGCGCGCAGGCGCTGCACGGCTTCGTTGGCTGCGTCCAGGCGGAAAGTTTCCACCGTGGTTCTGACCCCGGCCTGCGGTGCGATGGCGAGAAATTCCTCACCATCGCGGCGGGTGAGATTGGCAATGGAGCGTATGCTGCGCTCTCCCCACAGCAAGGCATAGGGAAATTCCGGAACAACGCTCATATGGATGCCGGCGCATACTACCGTTCCGCCCTTGGCGGTGTGGCTCAGCGCCTGCGGTATCAGTGCGCCGACCGGCGCAAACAGTATGGCAGCATCCATCTGCTGCGGCGGCGCTGCACTGGAGTCTCCCGCCCAGACAACTCCCAGTTCGCGGGCAAAACGTTGCCCCTCCGTATCGCCCGGTTTGGTGAAAGCGAATACCTCCCGCCCCTGCCAGCGGGCCACCTGCGCGATGATATGCGCTGCCGCACCGAAACCGTAAATGCCGAGCCGTTGCGCATCGCCGGCCGCAACCAGCGCGCGGTAGCCGATCAGCCCGGCGCAAAGCAGCGGTGCAGCTTCAGCATCGGAATATATGTCCGGCAAGGAAAAGCAATAGCGTTGATCGGCCAGCGCGAATTCGGCGTAGCCGCCATCCAGGGTATAGCCAGTGAATTCTGCTGCATCGCAGAGGTTTTCGCGGCTGCTCACACAGTAGCGGCAATGACCGCAGGTGCGACCGAGCCACGGTACTCCCACGCGCTGCCCCAGGACAAAACGTTCCACCTGCGCGCCTTTTTCCACCACGGTGCCGACGATTTCGTGACCGAGAACGAGAGGCAGCTTGGGTTGCCGCAGATCGCCGTCGATCACGTGCAGGTCGGTGCGGCATACACCGCAGGCATGCACTTTGAGCAGGATCTCATCGGCTGCGGGTTTGGGCCGGGGCAGTTCGGCCAGCCGCAACGGTTGTCCCTGTGCCTCCAGAATCATGGCTCTCATGGGTATCCTCGGTAGTCAAATTCAAAAATACATCAGCCTGCCAGGCTACCCGACCCATACCATGTTCTCAACCTGAACCCGGCAATTGACCGCTCTTTTTACAGTTTAACGCTATGCTATAGACGCTACCCGGAATTTTCCGGGATCGGCGTCGAACAGTTTGCAGAGGGTCCGCTGGTGACATCAAAGCATGCCAATTTCACTTTGGAAGTGAAATGATGAAACGGGATAGTTATCTGATTCACCAGCTTACTGTGGAACAGGCTTATGCCAGTCTGCACAGCAGTCCGGGTGGATTGTCTGAGCATGAGGCGCGCAGACGGTTGCAGGAATACGGACCGAATCGCGTGGAAGAAGTCAGCGAACAACGCCTGCTGCCAGATTTTATCAAACAGTTCACCCATTTTTTTGCGCTGATCCTGTGGTTTGCCGTCACCCTTGCTTTCATCGCCGAATGGAACGAGCCGGGGCAAGGCATGGCCATGCTGGGCTACGCCATCATGGGTGTGATCGTGGTCAACGGCGTGTTTTCATTCTGGCAGGAATACCGCGCGCAAAAGGCAGTGGCTGCGCTGCGCAATCTGCTGCCCCATCAAGTGAAGGCGATGCGCGACGGCACTATCAGGCAAATGCCGGCGGCTGAACTGGTACCGGGGGATGTGATCCTGCTGGCGGACGGCGACGCCATTCCAGCTGATTGCCGCCTGCTCGAAGCCTTCGGTGTGCGCGTCAACAATGCCACGATTACCGGCGAGTCGCTGTCCCAGGCGCGCAACTCTGAGCACTCCGGCGAGGACGAAGCGCAGAACAGCCGCAATGTGTTGCTCGCCGGCACCACCATGGTGTCGGGGGAAGCCAGGGCGCTGGTCTACGCCACTGGCATGCATAGCGAGTTCGGCAAGATCGCGCATTTAACCCAGGTGACGGGTGCAGCACTGTCGCCGTTACAACTTGAAATCATGCGCCTGAGCCGTTTCATCGCAATGCTGTCGGTGCTGATCGGTGTGGTGTTTTTCCTGATCGGTCTGTGGCTGGGTTTGCCTTTCTGGCCGAACTTGATTTTCGCCATCGGCATCATCGTGGCCAATGTCCCGGAGGGATTGCTGCCCACGGTGACTCTGGCGCTGGCCATGGCCACCCAGCGCATGGCGAAGAAAAATGCATTGGTGCGACATCTGCCGGCAGTGGAAACGCTGGGTTCGACCACGGTAATCTGTACCGACAAAACCGGAACGCTGACGCAGAACCGCATGATGGTAAAAAAACTGTTTCTGTCCGGGAAATTTTACTTGCCGGTTGATGTTGCCCAGCAGCGCGACAACCCGCTGTTCGCTGTGGCAATGTATTGCCACAATCTGAAACAGAGCGAGCAGGAGGGCAAGCAGGTCCTGCTCGGCGACCCAATGGAAATCGCATTGCTTGAGCTGGCGCACACGGCCATCACACTGCAGCCAGACTATAAGCGGATTGATGAAATTCCCTTCGATACCGATCGCAAGCGCCTGTCGCTGCTGTACCAAACACCCGGCGGCAACATGCTGTATTGCAAAGGCGCGCTGGAAACCGTGCTGCCACTGTGTCGCGACATCCATCTGAACGGCGCGATACAGGCTCTGGACGATGAGCAGCAACAGCATTTGTTGCAGGCCCAGGAAAACATGGCAGTGCAGGGATTGCGTGTGCTCGCCCTGGCTTACCGCCGCAGTGTTCCAGGCTCTGCGCATGGACGCCTGGAGGAAGAACTGACCCTATGCGGACTGGTGGGGATAGAAGACCCGCCACGGGCAGAGGTTCCCGCAGCAATTGTCCGCTGCCGCGCAGCAGGCATCAAGGTGATCATGGTAACGGGAGATCACCCTCATACCGCCCGAGCTATCGCCGCCGAAATCGGCCTGGCACAAACCCCGCTGATCATTGTGGGCGATGAATTACGGCGCATGTCACAAATCCAGTTGCAATTGGCGCTGGATGCAGAGGAAATAATTTTTGCGCGGGTGGGGGCGGACCAGAAAATGCGCATCGTGCAGGCGCTGAAGAAGAAGGGCGAAATCGTGGCGGTAACCGGCGACGGCGTCAACGACGCACCGGCGTTGAAAGCGGCGGATGTCGGCATCAGCATGGGCATCTCCGGCACCGATGTCGCCAAGGAATCTGCTGACATCATCCTGCTCGATGATAATTTTGCCAGCATCGTCGCAGCGATCGAGGAAGGACGCGCGGTATTCGAGAACATTCGCAAGTTCATGACCTACATTCTCACCTCGAATGTTCCCGAACTCATTCCCTATCTGGCTTTCGTGCTGTTCAAAATCCCGCTGCCGCTCACCATCGTGCAAATCCTCGCGGTGGATCTTGGCACTGATATGCTGCCAGCATTGGCGCTGGGGACGGAGGCGCCGCGTGACGACGTGATGCTGCGGCCGCCGCGCGCACGCAGCGAACGGCTGCTGCACTGGCCCTTGCTGTTACGCGCTTATCTTTTTCTAGGTTTGATGGAAGCGCTGGCAGCGATGGCGGCGTTCTTTTTTGTGCTGCATAACGGCGGCTGGCACTACGGGCAAACGCTGGCTATTGATGACACGCTGTACTTGCAAGCCACCACTGCATGTCTGTCAGCCATCATCGTGATGCAGTTGATGAATGTATTCATTTGCCGTCATCCCACAGAGTCGGTTTTCCGTTTTGCATGGTTCGGCAACCGCTTGCTGCTGCTGGGGATTGCAGCGGAAATCATCCTGATCCTGTTGATCGTTTATACGCCGTTAGGCAATCACCTGTTCGGCACCGCGCCCATCGGTATCGATGTCTGGCTGTATACCCTCCCTTTTGCCTTTGCCATGCTGGTCCTGGACGAATTGCGCAAGGCATTGCTGCGGCGTTTTTGCGGGTAATAGTTATTCTGCTTGTTGCGCCTGGGCTGCCTGCTCTGCATCCAGCTGGTGCGCCAATGCCTGCAATGCTGCGGATATCGTTACCGGGTAGGCGGGAGCAGTGTCGAGTGTGGCCATTGTGTGCGGCAGATGGGCATATCCCGCCAATGTCTGCTGGCGTAGTTGATGCAGCGTGTTATTCGCCGGGATGCGCTGGCCTGCCCGCATTACCGGCTGGAGCAGCGCTTGTCCCGCATGCGGATCATTTTCCGCCAGCGCCACCACATCGTCAGCCAGGCAGCCGTCGGCGCTGTAGTTGCGGTAAACCTGTTTTCTTCCCGGCCAGGTGGCCTTGCCCTCCGAGCGTTTGCGGCGCGGTTTGCCGGCATACTCCTGCAATTTGTAGGCACAGTCCAGCGACGGTGCGTCGCTGGAAATATCCAGCGCAGTGCCTACACCAAAGCCGTCTATCGGTGCCGCGGATGACAGCAGCGCGTGCAGCCGGTATTCGTCCAGATTGCCGCTGGCAAAAATGGTTGCCTGCTGCAGTCCGCCCGTGTCGAGTATTTGCCGCACCTGCTTGGCATGTGCCGCAAGATCGCCGCTGTCCAGGCGCACGCCCTTGACGCTGATGCCATCCGCCCGCAGCTTGCGCGCCAGGGTGACCACCTTGGCTGCGGCGGCTTCGGTGTCATAGGTGTCGATCAGCAGAATCACGTTGTCCGGATGGGAACGGGCGAAATACTCGAAAGCGGTTGCTTCATCGGCATGTGCCTGGATGTAGGAGTGCGCCATGGTGCCGAACAGCGGAACGTCATACAGCGTTCCGGCCAGCACGGTGGCGCTGCCGGAAAATCCTGCCAGATAACTCGCCCGCGCAGCGAGTAACGCCGCCTCCGCGCCGTGTGCCCGGCGCATGCCGAAATCCACCAGCAGCTTGTCCGGCGCTACCAGCACCGAGCGGGCAGCCTTAGAGGCAATCAGCGTCTCGAAATGCAGCAGATTCATGACACGCGATTCGACCAGTTGGGCTTGCGGCAGCGTGGCGGTAATCCGCAGGATGGGTTGATTTGGAAAAAATATCGTGCCTTCCGGCATGGCGTGAACATCGCCGTTGAAACGAAACCGCTCGAAGTACGCGATGACGGCTGGCGGGAAACGGCTGGCGAGCCAGGTCAATTCTTCCGGCGAAAATTTCAGATTCTCGAGAAAATCCAACACCTGTTCCAGCCCAGCCGCAACCATGAAATTTCGCCCTGGCGGAAGCTTGCGCACAAACAACTCAAACACTGCGGTGTCTTCCATGTCGCGCTCGAGATAGCTTTGCAGCATCATCAGCTGATAAAGGTCGGTCAGCAGGGGGCTGGACAGCGGGTTCATGCGCTGAGTGCCTCAAAGTGGAGCGGAACTGCGCCCAAGTGCGCCATTGTTTCCAGCGCCTGCGGGCCGTCACCTGCTGTCATATTAAGCGCACGCACCGCATCCACCAGGATGAAGGCCGTGTAGTGGTGCTGCAGGGCATCCTTCACGGTATTGAGCACGCAGTACTCCGTGGTGACCCCGCCGACGAATACCCGGCGAACGTTGCATGCTTGCAGTAAGGCGTCGAGTTGGGTGCCGGCAAAGCCGGAGTAGGCATCTTGCTCCCGGCTGGTAGCCTTGGAGATGATGCGGGTATCGCTGGGTAACTTCAGAGCGGCGGGGAACGCCGCACCCGGCGTGGCTGCGATGCAGTGCGGCGGCCACGGACCGCCCTGTTGCAGGAAAGAGCAATGATCCGGCGGGTGCCAGTCGCGAATAGCGAAAATCGGCAGCCCATGCGCATGAAACAGCTCAATATAACGATTAAGTAGCGGGATGATCTCGTCACTCAGCGGCACAGCCAAGCTGCCGCCCGGCAAAAAATCGTTCTGCACATCGGCGACGATCAGGGCATCGCCGGCGTCAAGCACGGTTTTCGTCACAGACAGATTCCGCCTGTGGGCGGTTGCAGTCGAAACCTCGGCGCTGATCCATATCAGGCGTCAGCCGCCGCGAATCAGCAACACGGGTACCTGCGCCGTACGCACCACTCCTTCGGCGACACTGCCAAATAGCAGGCGGCTGAAGCCGGAACGGCCATGGGTGCCGATTACGATCAAGTCTGCCGGCCAGCGTTCGGCTTCCGCCACGATTACGCTGGCGACGCGTTCACCACCTGCTTCGAGCAGTTTTACTTCCGCTGTCATGCCTGCCTGCTGTACCACCGTTTGCGCTTGCGTCAGGATTTTCGTACCGCTGTTTCTCATGCTTTCCAGCAGCTCGGCATAATTGATGGAACTTTCAATGTCCACAAAGCGGATCTCCTCTATCACGTGTAGCAGCAGCAGTTGCGCGTTTTGCTGCTGCGCAAGCCTGAGCGCTTCCTGCAGCGCCCGGTCGGAAGTCGGGCTGCCGTCAACCGGAATCAAAATACGTTGATACATGCTACCTCCTGAAGAAAGTCATCCTTTGACACATACTTTGGGTCGCAGGAAAGCTACCCGGCGGGCGAGTCCCGCCTGTTCCGTCGCTTCTGCCACCAGGTCAACATCCTTATATGCGCCTGGCGCTTCCTCTGCCGCCCCGCGCATTGAACGCGTGCGGATCAGTATGCCTTGTTGCGCCAGTTCGTTTATCAGTTCACGGCCATGCCAGCGTGCCAATGCTTGATGCCGGCTCATGGCGCGGCCGGCACCGTGGCTGGCTGAGGAGAATGCCGGGTTGCCACTGGCGCCGGCGAGGATATACGAGCCGGTACCCATGCTGCCGCCAATGACAACCGGCTGACCTGCCGCACGATAGCGTTCTGGCAGCATGGCGTGCCCAGGGCCGAATGCGCGCGTCGCGCCTTTGCGGTGCACATGCAGCAGCCTGGGTTTGCCGTCGATTTCGTGTGTTTCCACCTTGCAGGTATTGTGCGAAACATCAAACAGGGTTTCAAGCTCGGCATGAGGATAAACTTGCGCGCAGGCGCTGCGCGTCAGATATGTCAGGATTTGCCGGTTGGCGAGTGCGCAGTTGATTGCGGCATTCATCGCCCCGAGATATTGCCGGCCCTCCGGCGATTTGATCGGCGCGCAAGCCAGCTCGCGGTTGGGCAAGTGAATGCCAAGGCGGCTGGCAGCCTTGGCCAGCATCAGCAGATAATCGGTGCCGATTTGATGCCCCAACCCGCGCGAGCCGCAATGAATCGAAATCACGATCTGGCCTGGATGCAGTCCAAAGGCCAGTGCCGCAGCGTTATCGTAAATGCGTTCCACCACTTGCACTTCAAGGTAATGGTTGCCGGAACCAAGCGTGCCCATTTCACCACGCTGGCGTTTCTTGGCTAGCTCCGATACGTAATTCGGCACGGCGCCGGTAACGCGGCCCTGTTCTTCCACATATTCCAGGTCGGCAGCATTGCCATAACCGTGTTGTACCGCCCAGTGTGCACCATCTTGCAGCACCTGGTCGAGTTGTGCGGGGTTCAGTTTTAGCTCACCTTCTTCTCCCACGCCGGCGGGAATGGCATGGAACAGTGTGTCCGCAAGCCTGGTGAAGTGTGCGGCCGCGTCGGACAAATCGAGGTTGCTGCGCAGGCAGCGTATGCCGCAGGAAATATCGAAGCCGACGCCGCCGGCGGAAATCACGCCGCCCTGTTCAGCATCGAACGCCGCCACCCCGCCTATGGGGAAGCCATAGCCCCAGTGTGCGTCCGGCATGGTCATCGCGGCGCCGACCAGGCCCGGCAGCGCGGCAACATTGGCGATTTGCTCCAGCACCTTGTCGTCCATGCTCGCAAGCAGCGGTGCGGTGCCATACAGCAGCACCTCCGCGCGTTGCTCGCCGGACGCGCGTGGCAGGCTCCAGAGATAGGGTTGCAACTGGCGTAATTGCTGTAAATTCATGTCACACATCCACGATACAACGGGCTTCCCACATCGCCCCGGTTTGTTTCACCGACAGCATGGTCAGGGTCGCGCCTTTTACTTCCACGCCGCGCTCCAGACCGGCGTGCCACTTTTCACCCAGGGCTTCGGCGCGCCATTTACTGCCATGATGCTGCACGTGGAAGCGGCTGAATATCATGCCTTGCTCACGTGCCTTTCCGAGTAGCAGGTTCAGCCAGGTGACCAGCGCGAGCTCGGGGTCGGCTTCTTCGAACTCGAGCGTTAAGGTGCTGCTTGGTTGCACCAGATCAAGATTCGTGACAATGGCAAATACTGCCTGCGCGGCTTCTTCAAATGCCTGTTCCACAGTCGTGCCGCGACCAATGATGCCGATATCGGCATCATGTTCAAAATACAGTGAAGATGAGGTTAGCATGGTGTGGCTTAGTGTGGCTCGCTGTGGTTTATTCTGCCGTATTGATCTTCGCTGCGCACCCGCCGTTAAATAAACCATACTACAAAATAGCTTTAGCCAGCTGGATATACTAGGCTGATTACTACAAGTTCTGCAGCAGCCTGTTGTATCTGGCTGTTGCAGCGAAGATCAAACCAGGGAGAATCCCGCATGCCGTGTCACAACGCCGATGTCGCTGCCATCTTTGAGGAGATTGCCGATCTGCTTGAGATCCAGGGGGCGAATCCATTCCGCATCCGTGCCTACCGCAATGCCGCGCGCAGCATCGGCGAACTTTCCGAGGAAGTCTACCTGCTGCTGGAAAAAGGCGAGGATCTGACACGCCTGCCCGGCATCGGTGACGACCTTGCTGCCAAGATCAGGGAGATAGTTGCCAGCGGCCGTTGCAGCTTATTGGAACGTCTGCGCCAGGAATTGCCGCCCGCCATCACCGAGCTGCTGAAAATTCCTGGTCTTGGCCCCAAGCGAGTCAAGGCGCTGTATCACGATCTTGAAGTGCAGACCGTCGAGCAACTCTATCGTGCTGCGCGCGACGGCCGCATCCGCATGCTGCCGGGTTTTGGCGAAAAGAGCGAACTCAATATCCTGCAGGCGGTCGAGGCACATGCCAGCCAGACGCGCCGCTTCAAGCTGGCAGTGGCGGCACAATATGCCGATGCGTTAAGAGCCTTCCTGGCGCTGCTGCCTGGCGTAACACGGGTAACGGTTGCGGGCAGTTTCCGGCGCATGCGCGAGACCGTGGGCGACCTGGATATTCTTGTCACAGCGGCCGCAGCCAGACCGGTGATACAGCGTTTCATTGGCTATGAGGAAGTGGCTGAAACGCTGGCGGCTGGTACTACCCGCGCCAGCGTCATACTCCACTGCGGCCTGCAGGTTGACTTGCGCGTGGTCGCGGAAGAGAGCTACGGCGCCGCGCTGCACTACTTTACTGGCTCCAAGGCACATAACATCGCCATCCGCCGGCTGGCGCAGAAACGCGGATTGAAAATCAACGAATACGGTGTGTATCGCGGGAAAACCCGTATCGACGGCGAAAGCGAGGAGTCGGTTTATGCTGCGGTCGGTCTGCCCTATATCCCGCCGGAGTTGCGTGAAAACCGCGGTGAGATTGCGCTGGCGCAAGCCGGGCGACTGCCGCAGCTGCTGCAGCTGGGTGATTTGCGCGGCGACCTGCATGTCCACACCAAAGCCACTGACGGTCACAACACCCTGCGTGAAATGGCGCTTGCCGCCAAAGCATATGGTTTTGAATACCTCGCCATCACCGAGCATTCACGCCGGCTGAGCGTGGCCCACGGTCTCGACCCGCTGCGGCTGGCGCGGCAGTGTGAGGAAATCGACCGGCTGAATGCGGAACTGGAAGGGATTACCCTGCTCAAGGGCATAGAGGTGGATATCCTGGAAGACGGCAGTCTTGATCTGCCGGACGAGGTGCTGGCGCGACTCGACCTGGTTCTGGGCGCAGTGCACAGCAAGTTCGAACTTTCGCGTACCCGCCAGACCGAACGCATCCTGCGGGCCATGGCACATCCGCATTTTACCATGCTGGCGCATCCCAGCGGACGGCTGATCCAGCAGCGGGCCCCCTACGATGTGGACATGCCGCGCATTATTCGCGAAGCCAGGAACCGTGGCTGTTTTCTCGAACTCAATGCCCACCCGGAGCGGCTGGATTTACTCGACAGCTACTGCCAGATGGCCAAGGAGGAGGGAGTGCTGGTCAGTGTCAATTCTGACGCACACAGCACGTTTGACTTTGCCAATCTGCGCTTCGGCATCGGCCAGGCGCGGCGCGGCTGGCTGGAAAAGCACAACACACTCAATACCCGTCCACTCGGCGAGTTGCGCGCGCTGCTCAGTCGAACCATGTAACCACCAGGGAGTATAGCCATGCACACCACCACCATTTTCTTGTTGCACCACCGCTACCAGGGGAGGAAGTCATGATATTTGCAGATCGCGTTGCAGCGGCTGAGCAACTGGCCGAGGCTCTGTCCGGATACCGCGGCAAACACCCGCTGATATTGGCGATTCCGCGCGGGGCGGTGCCGATGGCGCAGGTCATCGCCGCCAGGCTGGAGGGTGAGGTGGACGTGGTGCTGGTGCGCAAATTGCGCGCGCCGGGCAATCCGGAGTTCGCCATCGGGTCGGTCGATGAGAGCGGCTGGGTTTACTTGGCGGATTATGCTGCCGCAGCAGGTGCGGACGAGGCATACATCAGGGACGAAACCGCCGCACAACTGGAAACAATACGGCAGCGCCGTACCCAGTATACCCCGGTGCGCCCGCCGCATGACCCGGCCGGACGCATCGTCATCGTCATCGACGACGGACTGGCCACCGGCTCGACCATGATTGCGGCGCTGCACGCGCTCAGGGCGAAGAAACCGGCAGAGCTGGTCTGCGCAGTGCCGGTGGCGCCGCCCGATACGCTGAAAAAAATACGCAGCGATGCAGATCGCGTCGTGTGCCTGTCGGCCCCGCTCAATTTCCAGGCAGTGGGGCAGTTCTACCTGGATTTTCCGCAGGTGACGGACGCGGAAGTCATCGCCATTCTCGCGGCTGCCAGCCATTCATCCACGCCTTAGCTGCGCTGCGCGCAACTCCTGCTGGGGGAAGCATGGGGGATCTATAGTGGCAGCAGTCCCCGCGTAAAAATTCTTCCGAAGAATTTTTACGCGGCATCCGGTATCATAGGGTTGCTGGATCGCCGAATTACCGCAGAACTTATCCCAAGCGGGCCGTACAACGGGCCGCACCGCACATATGGCCAGAAAATCAACCATCCTCCCTCCCGTTGCCACACCGGCTGAGGCTGCTCTGCCGCGCCAAGGATGACCGCATATTCAAGGTGTGGCTGGACTACCACCGTATTGCTGGACGATGCAGGCAAGCCATCTGCCATCGCGCTTACCGGGAGGGAGATAGAGAGGGAGATAATATGACCGAGAATCAAGAAAACAAACAGCTTGATGTTGCAGGACGCTTTAGTAAAACGGAGCCGGTCAACGAATCTGCGTCGATTGAGGAAAGCTCGGAGTTTAGCGATACTCAACTGCTGCACGAACTGCAAGTTAATTGCGAGAAAGTTTTACTCAAGACTGGATCAAGGTGTAATGTCACTCAACAGTTGGTACATGAGCTGCAAAATCACCAGGTAGAGTTGGAAATGCAGAACCGTGAACTCATGGGAGCGCAGCAGCAATTGGAGGAAACCCGCGATCGTTACGCCGCCCTGTATGACTATGCCCCGGTGGGTTACTTTACCCTGGACAAGGCCGGACGCGTGCTGGAAATCAACCTAGCCGGTTCCACCCTGCTGGGGATAGAGCGCACCTATCTTGTCGGCCAACCTTTTGTAACGCATATAGCCGAAGGCGATATCCACGCATTTCTGCAGCATTTGCACGATATTTTCAACACCTCCGGCAACATCGTTACCGAATTGAGAATTAAAATCCGTGGCAAGGAGCCCTGCTTCGTCCGCCTGAAATCTTCCGCCGCGAATGGCGAGGAGGCCGGGCGCACGGTGATGACCGACATCGACCAACTTAAAGATGTGGCACGCCACAACATCGAGCTGTTGCGCGAGAACCGGCAGCTGACGCAAAGCCTGTTCAAGGCGCAGGAAGAGGAGCGCCGCCATCTTGCGCGCGAGTTGCATGACGAACTGGGACAGTGGCTGACCGCCATTTTTGCCGAAGCCAAGGCGATTGCCAATAGCGTTAGCAAAGACTCCGGCATCTATACCGGCGCCCAGGCTATCAGCGAAAGTGTCGGCAAAATGCATGATGCGGTTCATGACCTGCTGCATCAGTTGCGCCCCGCGCTGCTGGATATGCTGGGGCTGGCGGATAGCCTGCGCGAACTTAAGAAGCAGTGGTGTTCGCACCATCCCGAGACCAGTTGCGAACTAGTGCTGGAAGGCGAGTTTGGGGGTCTCGGCGAGACGGTTAACATCACCGTATATCGCATCGTGCAAGAGGCGCTCAGCAATGTTGGCAGTCATGCCCATGCTTCCCGGATTCAGGTGCGGTTAACTCGTGAGCAGAGCGAGGCTCCCGCTGATAATGCCCCGTTGCTAAATATGGAGGACGCATTATTCCCGATGGTGTTACCGGTATTACCTACTACCGATACCCTGTGGCTGAGTGTGGAGGATAACGGCAGGGGTTACAATCCCGACCAGCAATCCGCAGGATTGGGGCTGTTGGGAATGCGTGAGCGGGCGATTGCGGCGGGCGGCGAATTTACTGCGCGCAG
The DNA here is from genome assembly GCA_030646695.1 of Nitrosomonadaceae bacterium. Lineage (GTDB taxonomy): Bacteria > Pseudomonadota > Gammaproteobacteria > Burkholderiales > Nitrosomonadaceae > VFJL01. The sequence goes on along the minus strand of JAUSLF010000076.1, from coordinate 46,116 downwards.
CGTGCCGGGCCATGGCACCCATATCGACGTCAGATTGCCGCTTAAGCAGCCGGAAGAAAATTTATGACCCTGGACATGACATCCAAGCTCATCACCGTGCTGCTGGTGGATGACCACCCTGTGGTGCGCGCCGGTTACCGCCGCCTGTTCGAAAGTACCACGGACATTCGCGTGGTGGCGGAAGCCGAGGACGGTGAAACCGGCTACGCTCTTTACCGCGAGTATAAACCCGATGTGGTGGTTCTCGACCTCAATATGGCAGGTAGCGGCGGGCTGGAAACCCTGCGCCGTATCCGGGCGCGCGACCCGGATGCGCGCGTTCTGGTATTCAGCATGTACAGCAATGAAACCATGATCCAGCGTGTGCTGCAGATGGGTGCAACCGGCTACCTTACCAAGCAAGGAAGCCCGGGACAGATGATTGAAGCGATCCGTCAGGTAAAGAGGGGGCGATTGTATGTCGACCCGGATCTGGTTTCGGGCATGGTTGCCGACATGACCCTCAACAATATCCCGGCAGACCCCTTGAGTGTTCTTTCCAAGCGTGAATTCCAGTTATTCAAACTGCTGGCGGAGGGAAATTCAGTAATACAAATTGCTCCTCTGCTTTCCATCAGCCCCAAGACGGCCGGTGTGCACCACACCAACATCATGCGCAAGCTGAAGTTGGAGAATGCGGCCCAGTTGGTTCGCCTGGCGATACTGTGTAACGTCATTCAGGTGTAACAATTTCCCGCAGCTGGCAGCCATGCCGTGTTCCCCGCGCGCTGCGGTCAAGCTCAGTATCTGCTGCGACCGATTCCATCCCCGCCGCATAGTATTGCCGATACCATCAGCATTACGCAAAAGCCATAATTATAAGAATTCTGCTTAGTCTGGAATAGGCCATTTGCTTATCCCATTGTCACGGCGGCTGCTCTATTGTGCGTCTGTCATAGACAAACAGGGGCAGAGCAGATGGATAATACGATCAGTGAAGAATGCGAAGCCGCGCCGATCAGTGGCGAGACATATTGGCCATCGCGAGTGGATGATGCATCTGCGGAAGAACCTGAAGCCGCGCCAGCCAGAGCCGAGGCCGTGGTCTTCGCCGAGGCCCAGCAGACCGACGTCACCCAGATCTATTTCAAAGAGATCGGCCTTAACGCGCTGTTGAGCGCACAGGAGGAGGCGGCGCTGGCGCGGCGGGTCAGACAGGGAGATTTCGCTGCACGGCAGAAAATGATCGAGTGCAATCTGCGGCTGGTGGTGAATATCGCCAAACGCTATACCAACCCCAACCATGGTGTCGCTTTACTCGACCTGATCGAAGAAGGCAACATGGGGATGATGCATGCGCTGGACAAATTTGACCCGGAGCGCGGATTCCGTTTCTCCACCTATGCCACCTGGTGGATCCGCCAGAATATCGAGCGTGCCATCATGAATCAGTCACGCACCATCCGTCTGCCGGTACATGTGATCAAGGATTTGAACATCGTTCTGCGGGCATTCCGCCACCTTGAGGCGCATCTTGGCAAAGAGCCTAAAGCGGAAGATGTGGCGTATCTGCTGGGACGCCCGGTGGAAGACGTGCGCTGGGTGCTGTCGCTGAATAATGGCGCGATTTCATTGGATGCGCCGCTCGACATCGATCCGCTGCTATCCATCGGCGATGGCATCGTGGATGACCACACCCCGACCCCTGATCTGATGCTGGAGCAATCTGAAATGCAGCATCAGGTACACGCATGGCTAAACCGCTTAAGCGACAGGCAGCGCTGCGTAATCGAGCAGCGCTACGGTCTCAACGGTTACGAAACTCAAACGCTCGAACAACTGGCTGAGGGTCTTGAGCTTACCCGCGAACGGGTGCGCCAGATCCAGCTGGAAGCACTGCAAATATTACGCAGGATGTTGAAGCATGATGGCGTATCACGGGATGGGTTGCTGTAGCGGGGGAGCTGGCACGGGCAGGATGCAGCTGATCCTGCCAGATACCGTCGATCCCGCACTGTGCCGAGCAGTGCTGCTGCTACCGGTACGACGTTCAGTACTTCTATTTTTAAGGGTTTTTCCTATTGGGGAATAGGCCGCTTGCTTATTCACTTGTCACCGATAAGGTTCTATCCTTCTGAAAGATATTAAAGTAGTCAAACCCTCAGCAGGCTGAATGCCTGCTATCAGGTTCTCCGGGTCTCAGTTGCCCGGCCTGTTCCAAAAATGAAATTGCCACAATTGGGAGATATGCTGTACGACTGCTTCATTCAACCGATATTCAGGAGGTAATGTAAATGCTTAAGTCAAGTAAACCTGGTCTAACACAGAAGAGCAAGCCTGCCGTAGCAACCAATAAAACTGAAGTGAGCGCGGCTTGGAGTGCAGGCAAGAGCAAGCCTACGGCAGCAACCGGGAAAATTGCTGCGAAACCGGCCAGGAACAGTAACAGCGTGCCGGCCAATCAGGCACACAGCACGGGAAACGGGGCGGATCGTCAAGAGATGATCGCTATCGCCGCTTATTACCGTGCCGAGCGGCGCGGTTTCGATGGTGGCGATGCAATGCAGGACTGGCTGGAGGCTGAAGCCGAGATAGACGCTGCGGCGTATCACTGAAATTTGACGCACAGCCTGTCAGCAATTGAGTGAGTGATGTGACGGTCTGGGAAATATTACTGGGGTTGTTGCAAATGTAACCGGAATAGCTGGGAAAGCTAATACGGGTAGAACCTGCGGAGTAGCCACTATGAGAAAACCAGAGCATTTCAATGCATCCGCCGGTAGCAACCGCGATCCTCTGTTCTATCTGGACGGGGATGGGCGAGTGGCCTATGCAGACGAGCGTTGCTGCAGCAGTTTGGGCTATGCCAGAGAAGAACTGGTTGCGCATGTCATGGCGGATCTTGACATGCTGACCGATCCTGACAAGTTCATGGCCATGGTCGAATTGCACCTGCGCAGCCAGGAATCGCGGTTTGAGTCGGTCGCCCGGCGCAAAGACGGAACGATCTTCCCCGTCGAAATCAACATAACCGATGAGTCCCATGGCAATCGCATGTTGTTGAGGTGTGAGTTGCACGACATGAGTGGGCAGGTTAAGTAACCTGCTGCCGGGTAAGAGTAAATCTGCAATAGCAAGCAGAAATAGACGGTAGCCCTTGTAGTTGGGAGCGACTGCCAGCCAGTCTGCAATTGCATGCAATATTGGAAGTATCGGTGGTAGTACTGTTATTGATCCGGCACGAATTAGAATCACATTCCGTTCGGCCTGAGCCTGTCGAAGGCCATGAAACCATTCATGTTTCGACAAGCTCAACACGAACGGTTTCATACTCTATTCGTGCCGGATCAATAGGTAAGGAAATTTTTTTACTTTTCATACAGGAGTAATATCATGGCAAATATCATTCAGCGTTCCCCTTGCCCTCGGTGCGGCGATATCGTTCGCTTCGACCCATTCGCCGATGTGGATGACTGGTTCAGGGGTTTCGGCATGCGTCCATTTTCCATGGATATGGAAACTGCCCCCCGGATCAAGATTGATTTAACCGAAAACGACAAGGCCTATACTGTGCGCGCACAAATCCCTGGGCTAAAGAAAGAAGACGTCAAGGTGCAAGTGGATGGCAACCGGGTTTCCATCAGTGCTGAGAGCAAACAGGAAAAAGAGGAAAAGGAAGGCGAAAGAGTCATTTTCCGCGAGTGCCGCCAAGGATCAAGCTACCGCAGCTTTACGCTGGATAGCGCGGTGGATGAGACCCAAGCCCAGGCCAAGTATGAGAACGGTATACTGGAACTGACGCTGCCGAAGAAAAACGGGAGCACCACCAAGCAGTTGGAGATTAAATAACGCGGGCTATCCCGGTGCGGGAAGCCGGCATTCAAGCCGTGGTGCAAGCCTGACCAGGGTCGCCCAACATTTGTTCTGGAGGTTTTTTTGCCGGCAAAACAGGTCCTGTTTCATGACGCTGCCCGTGCCAGGATCGTCGCTGGCGTGAACATTCTGGCGGATGCGGTCAAGGTGACTCTCGGCCCGCGCGGCCGCAATGTCATTCTGGAACGTGCCTATGGCCCGCCTCTTGTCGCCAGCTCTGGTGTCATTGTGGCAAAAGAGATCGAGCTTGAAGACAAGTTCGAGAACATGGGCGCGCAAATGGCGAAGGAGGTCGCCAGCAAGACCTCCGACGTGGCGGGGGATGGCACCACCACCGCGACCATCCTGGCACAGGCGATCGTGCGTGAAGGGATGAAGTTTGTCGCGGCCGGGATGAACCCGATGGATTTGAAGCGTGGCATCGACCTGGCGGTTGCCGCGATCACTGAAGAGCTCAAGAAAGTTTCCAGACCCTGCACCACCAGTAAAGAAATTTCCCAGGTCGGCGCCATTTCTGCCAACGCCGACGCTGCTGTCGGCGAGATCATCGCTGAGGCGATGGAAAAAGTCGGCAAGGAAGGCGTGATCACGATCGAAGATGGCAGGGGTCTGCAAAACGAGTTGGAAGTGGTGGAAGGAATGCAGTTTGACCGTGGCTACCTGTCCCCTTATTTCATCAACCACCCCGATAAGCAGATCGTGGCGCTGGATGAGCCCTACATTCTCCTGTATGACAAAAAGATCAGCAACGTGCAGGAGTTGCTGCCGCTGCTGGAGCAGGTCGCCAAGTCCGGGCAGCCGTTGCTCGTTATCGCGGAGGAGGTTGAGGGCGAGGCACTGGCGACCCTGGTAGTCAACAACATCCGTGGCATTCTGAAAGCTGCTGCCGTCAAGGCGCCTGGTTTTGGCGACCGGCGCAAGGCCATGCTGGAAGACATCGCCATCCTCACCGGTGGCACAGTGGTCAGCGAGGAGACCGGGCTCACCCTGGAGAAGATCACGCTGGCAGATCTCGGCCAAGCCAGGCGCGTTGAAGTGGACAAGGAAAATACCACACTTATCAGTGGCGCAGGAGATGCCGCAAAGATTCAGAATCGCATCAAACAAATTCGCAAATTGATTGAGGAAGCAACTAGCGACTACGACAAAGAAAAGCTGCAGGAGCGTGCCGCCAAGCTTGGCGGCGGTGTCGCGGTGATCAGAGTCGGCGCCGCCACCGAAACGGGGATGAAAGAGAAAAAGACCCGGATCGAAGACGCGATGCATGCGACCCGGGCCGCAGTTGAAGAAGGCATCCTGCCGGGTGGTGGCGTGGCGTTGCTGCGCGCGCGAGCGGCGATCAGCACGCTGAAGGCCGGCAACAGCGAGCAGGAAGCCGGCATCAAGATCGTGCTGCGGGCATTGGAAGAGCCTTTGCGACAGATCGTTGCCAACGCCGGTGGCGAGTCCTCAGTGGTGCTCGCCAAAGTGCTGGAGGGCAAGGGCAGCTTCGGCTACAATGCAGCCACCGAAGCATACGGCGATCTCATCGAAATGGGTATCCTCGACCCCACCAAGGTAACACGCTCTGCCTTGCAAAATGCTGCTTCGATAGCCAGCCTGATTCTCACCGCCGACGTCATGATCGCGGAATTGCCGGGAAGGCAACAGATGCTACCCGGCGCGATGGGTGGGATGGGCATGTAGCAACAACCGGCTGACCTGATAGATTCTGTTAACTAATTATTAAAGGATACTTACCATGGGAACTCAAGGCATCCCCCCCAGCTTCCGCCAAATTCCCCGGCACGACGGCATTTTCCAGGAGCGTGTGCATGACGCCTACAAAGCCAAAGGCAAGCTGCCGGAGCCGACCGTTTGCCCACAATGCAGCGCGGTATTTCATGAAGGGCGCTGGCAGTGGCGCCAGGCGCCGGCAGACGCACACCGGCAAACCTGTCCCGCCTGTCATCGGCTACACGACCATTATCCTGCCGGTTTTGTAACCCTGCAGGGGGAATTCTTCCACGCCCATCGCGACGAAATCATGCATCTCGTGCACAACGAGGAGAAACGCGCACGGGCAGAACATCCGCTCAAACGCATCATGGCAGTGGAAGAAAAAGATGCCGCCACACTGGTAACAACCACCGACATTCATCTTGCCCGCGGCATCGGCGAAGCTTTGCATCATGCTTATCAGGGCGAGCTGAAGTATCACTATAACCCGGAGGAGAATCTGCTGCGCGTGAGCTGGACGCATTAGCGCAAAAGTATGTTTCATTAATCATGGCATTTAATTACGTGATCAAATAAGGAGGGCATCATGCCTGTCGGTGAAATTTGTACCCGAGAAGTTATTGTCATGCAACGTGATCAAACTGTCATGGAAGCGGCCAAGCTGATGCGGCAGCATCATGTGGGCGATGTGCTGGTGGTTGAGGATCGCAACGGCGTCCGGGTTCCGGTGGGGATAGTCACCGACCGTGATCTGGTAGTGGAAATCATGGCGCCAGAACTCGACCAAATGGTCATCACGGTGGGCGATATCATGGCGCAGGAACTGTTCACGGTGAAAGACAGCACGGAGATATTCGAGGCGATTCAATATATGCGTAGCAAGACTGCAAGGCGCTTACCGATAGTGGATGAGCACGGTGGTCTGGTGGGCATCCTTACTTTGGATGACGTACTGGAACTGCTGGCAGAAGAAATGCTCGATCTCGCCAAGCTGGTGGGGTACGAACGGAAAAAAGAAATGCGGCACCGCCGCTAGTCAGACCGAATTTCAAGGAGAAACCATGCAAATCCCGTTGCAAATTACCATCCGTGATATGGAGCATTCCGCTGAGCTGGAAGCGCATATTCGCGACAAGGCGCAGAAACTCGACGAGTTTTTCGACCACATCATGTCCTGCCGGGTGGTGGTCGAGATGCCGCACAAGCATCATCATCAGGGCAAACAGTTTAATGTCCGCATCGACATTGGTGTGCCGGGCAGCGAGATTGTGGTCAACCACGATCACCACGAAGATGTTTATGTGGCCCTGCGCGATGCCTTCGATGCCGCCAAGCGCCAGCTTGAGGACTACGCCCGCAAAATTCGTGGCGATATCAAGACCCACGAACCGAAGCGCCCGAACGAACGCATTGGTATCAATGACGAAGAAGAATGACCCTGCTGGATTTCGTGAAACAGGCTGGAAAAAATATTAACTGAGTCCGTAAACTGCTGTAAATAATTTGCGGGTAATCCTGAAGAATGTTCCAAGAAATTTTTTCCAGATATTCTGCAACTGGATTATCCAGCTTTTTTCTCAGCACCTTTTACTCCAGTCGTCGTTGGTCAGCATCGAATTGGCCACATGCTCTTTTGCACCATTTTCTGGGTCATTGCATCGGCCACGCGGGAATCGCTGCATCGATCTGGGCTTGCAGGCGGATGGTTTCGGCAAGTGCTGCGATGACACGCTGGTAGTGTTGTAAATCATCGAACGACAACAGCCGCCCCTTACGGTCTTTCAACCATTTTGCGGCGACCTGATAACCGCCAATGTGATAATCCCACACTGCTTGCGGTACGCCGTCGAAATACTGCTCGGCATTGATGTACACGCGGCCTTCACGAAATGCCACCTTGTCCATGCGATTGCTGCCTGCCACCGGATAACGGCAAACCGCAGGCGCATGGCGGCGCATCAGGTGCAACTCGACCAACTGCTGCCCTAACGCAACCAGCCGTTTGAATAGCGCGCAATCCGAGGTCAGCGGAATGCGCGGGAAATCGCGCTTCAAAAATTCCGCATAGCGTGTGCGATAGCCAGGCGCATACAGTACGGCGTAGAGATAGGCGAAGACATCCTCCGGTGTCAGCGGCAAATCGCTTATTTTTTGCTTGAGTGCGGCCAGGAATTCCGGTGAGAAGTTGGCGCGACGCAAATCCCCCGCCCGTTGGGCACCCCCCTTTGTCAAAGGGGGGTTGGGGGGGATTTCATCGAACAGGTCTTGTTTCTCGCGCGGATAGAGCCAAAGGGGGAAAACGTAATTTCCTTCTTTTCTAGTCGCAGAATGATGGACCGTCACCGTATCGCAAACAAGTACGTGTTCAAAAGAATGCACCTCATACCCGCGAGATAACAACAAACCTAGGTTAGAAGAACGCATGTTTTTCATGACCCATTTACTTGCACCACCCCTGCCAATCTCCATTAAGGATGGTTCGTAATAAATTGTTCGCCAGTCAAACGGACGATATAGCAATGGTAAAATATTGCTAGCCCAATCCGATTTCTTAACTTTTTCTCTCTCCCTGTGAGTATCCCAGTATGGCCCCTCTATTACAGGTAATTTTTCACGAACATCAGCATCACTAGTTGAGTTGTCCGCCAAAATACTAACCCTACTCATTACATCTTCCTTAGTCCAACCAACAAACAACTCGTCGTTGTGAGAGCAGATTCCAAGACCATACAGTTTTCCACCGTCATTTTTCTCATCACCGCTACCAAAAATCGAAGTGATTTTCCAACCCTGCTCGTATTCCGCCAGCAAGTCGGCATCCTGTTGCGCGAACAGATAAGCAGGGCTTTGCGGTTGCAGGGTTTGCCACGGGGTGGTGGTGATGTCCTGTTCGGCGAGCGTGGCGTATTTGCTGGCGCGCGTGCCGTACAGGTCGGCGTGGTGCACCGTGCATACCGTTCGTGGTGAGCTTGTCGAACCATGAACAGTATGCCCTTCGACAAGATCAGGGCGAACGGCTTTTGTTGAAAGTTCGGGACGAACGGTTGCTTTACGCTTGACAAAAATCCCTATCGCCACGCCCTGCTGGATGTCGAACACGTTTTCATCCTTGCCGCCATCCGTCGCTTTTTCTTTTTTCTTACTGTTGCCGTGCAGATCGTACAAATACAGCTCGTCAAACGTCTGCAGCAAACTCTGGCGCATGCCGCGAAAAGTGGGGTTGTCCAGATAGCCGTGGTTGGTGATGAAAGCCAGCACGCCGTAGCCGGTTTGCTCGATGCGCCATTGCGCGAAGCGGATGAATTTCACGTAGTCATCGTTCAGCCACTTGGGGTTGCGCTCGCCGAGCGGCGCGCCGTCTACGGCGAAATAATTGCCGGTGATCTGTTTGTTGCCGGTATCCAGACCGCGCAACAGATTCGCAATCCATTCGCCTTTATTGGCGGAATGGCCGGAATACGGCGGGTTGCCGAGCACCACCATAATCGGCACATCGCGTTTGACTTCGCCCGCGCTCGCCGCTTCCTGCGCGATGTAGTTGGCAAACAACGGCAGGCCGGAAAGTTCGTGCGCTTCTTCCAGGGTATTGGTGAGAAACACGCGCAACCGTTCGGCACTGCTGAAGTCGTAGCCGCTTTCCTTGAGTTGCAGGCCGAGCTTCATGTGCGCGACAGCGTAAGGCGCCATCAGCAACTCGAAGCCGTAAATGCGCGGCAGCAGGTGTTCGGCAACATAGCTGGGCCATAAGCCGGGGCTGCCAGCGAAATGTTCACGAATGCACGCCACCACAGCATGGAGAAAAGTACCCGTGCCGCAGGCGGGATCGAGAATTTGCACGCGATGGGTTTGATATGGCTCTTCGCCCTTGCCTTGTTGCTTGGGACGTTTGAGCGTGACGCGGCTGGCATCGGCGAGGCCATCCGCTAAGCCAAAATCACGCTTGAGAATGGCATCCACCGAACGCACGATGTAGTCCACCACCGGCTCGGGGGTGTAATACACACCGCGCGTTGCCTTGAGTTTGGGGTCGTATGCGCCGAGGAAGGTTTCGTAGAAATGCACTACCGGATCGTGCTGGCGGGTGGCATGACCGAAGTCACGCAGCACGCTTTCCATGTCAGCACGCGCCAGCAGTTCAGCAAGATCATCCACCACCCAGGTGATGCGTTCATCAAGATCGGCTCCGGCAATATTGTTGAACAGTTTGCGCAAGAACGGATTGGTCTTGGGCAAATCCGCACCGGCATTTTGGCGGGTGAAACCGCTGCCGATGTGGTTGCAACGCGCTGCAAACAGACCGTAGCAAATGGTTTGCGCATACATGTCGGCAAACTGCTCAGGCAACAGGTCGTTGATCAGCACTTGTTTGAAAGCTGCGTATTGTCCGGCCAGTTCATCGTGCTCGTCGCTTTGCGCAAGGGCTAGTTTGATCACGTCGTGAATCATGCGCGCCAGCATCGCCATGCGTTGCGCCAGTTCCTTGGGCGAGGCGACACTGGATACTTCGCCCTCGATGAACCATATCAACAGTTTATGCAGTTGCTCCGCGCCATCCGGCTCGGCTTTCAACACACCATTCTTTTGCCACTTGGCAAGGCGCGCGGTAAGGGTCAGCTCGCCATTGCGATACAAACGAAATTCGAGATAGTCGGTAAGTATCAAGTTGCGCAAGCTGGCGCGATAGCGTTTGAGCTGCTCGCTGTTTTCCACGTCATCCAGATTCAGTCCGACATCTTTGGCCTCCACATAACCGAGTGGCACAACCCCGCGCGTCACGATGTAATCCGGCGCGCCGCATTGAATACGCTTAGGCTCGTTGGTCGCCAATAGATTTGGCGCAAGCGATTCGAGCAGCGTTTTCAGCGCGGGACGATACGTGTGCTCGGTAGCATTGCCCTGCTTGAGCGCCGCACCGATGCCGGCAAGATATTTTTTGAATGGCATGAAATTTCTCGTTTCCTTGCTGGCAACAGATATGTGGGCGCCTCTAAAAATTCAAAGTTCTAAACAAGACAAGGCGGGAACAAAAAATGTAGACGCAGTATATGGCAGATACGTAAGGAAACATTTTTTGTGAGCAACAAAGTATTGCGACGAAATCTGGATTTTTAGAGGTGACCATGTAAGTGTATTAGGATTTTGGCATTAACTGCCAGTCTTTTAAGGTTACATACAAATTGAGGAGAAACTAATGGGCGAAACCCAATAAGCCAAGGGCGTCACTGCCGGAGGTTTGCGCCCATTTCTGGCGGCTTTCGCTGCCGGCCTGCTGCGGACTGTAGGGCGTCTCTAAAAATAAGCCCGATGGTTTTTGGGTCAAAATAAGGATTTTTCCCATTCATTGTCATGTCAGTTGCATTACCATTTGCATCTACTATTCTCCTGCTGTGCAGGAGGCGCCGTAAGCAAAACTCTTCCGCCATCTGGTGGAAAAACGCAGAGGGATGAATGATGCATGAACCAATCGGTATGACCGGACGTCATCCAGCGAAATGCTGGCACAGGCTGGAGGATGGCTGCGATTTCATGCTTGGGTCAAGGAAGCTGATTATTGCGGCGTGCCTGGCATTATGGGGAATGTGCACACTCGCGCATGCTCAACCGGAGCAAGGTGAGACGCGGGGTGAGGCGCTCTACTCGACACACTGCAGCATCTGCCATACTTCAGTGATCCACTGGCGTGAGAAGACGCTGGCTACCGACTGGCGTAGTTTAAAAGCCCAAGTGCGCCGCTGGCAGGGCAACATCGGGCTTGGCTGGAGTGAAGATGAAATCACCGATGTCACACGTTACCTGAACAATGCCTATTATCATTTTCCGGCTACTGACAAGAAAGATCTCACGCAGGGTGGCAAATCCCAGCCAACCGATACTCCATGATTTCGCGGAGCAAAGCGCTGTGACCGTGTCAACCGGAGCAACACGCCCGCCATTGGGTCTCCGACACTCTCAATCTGATTACGCAACATTCAGGCCTGGCGCTTGAATTGGCTGCAAGTTAAGTTGACAATACCACCATGTGTCTAGGCATTCCCATGCAAATCGTCGAAATCGATGGCTTTAACGCCCACTGTGCGGCAAAAGGTGTTGCGCGCGAGGTGAGCCTGTACCTGCTGCAGGGCGAGCCGCTGGCTATTGGCGATTTCGTCATGGTACACGTGGGCTATGCGATCCAGAAAATGAATGAACAGGAAGCGCGCTCGGCATGGGAGGTTTACGACGAAATGCTGGCCGCGGAGGCAAGGGGTGCATGAACTCTCGCTCTGTCAATCCTTGATTGATCAGGTGCAGCAGATTGCGTTGACACATGGGGCGCAAAGTGTGGGGTTGGTAACACTGAAAGTAGGCCCCTTATCCGGGGTCGAGCCTTCATTGATGCAGCATGCCTATCCTTTTGCCAGCGCCGGTACTCTGGCGGCGAAATCTACGCTGGTGATCGAATTGGCGCCGCTCAAGGTGAGATGTGAAAGCTGCGGTACCGAGACAGAGGCCGAGCCGAGCTGGCTGGTATGCGCAGCATGCGGCAGCTGCCATACCCAACTGGTGAGCGGGGATGAGATGATGCTCATGAGTGTTGAACTGATTACTGCAGAAGGAACAAATCATGTGTGACACTTGCGGCTGCAATATTACGCCGAGTAATCGCGAATTCGCCTACAAGCCGGTGAATGGCACCACCGCCGTGGCAGTATTGAAAAACCTGCTGGCCAGGAACGACGATCAGGCAATACACAATCGGCAGCATTTCGACCAGCATCGGCTGCTGGCAATCAATCTCATGTCTTCCCCCGGTTCGGGCAAGACCGCGCTGCTGGAAGCGACCATCGATGCCTTGCGTAACGAATACCGCATCGGCGTGATCGAGGGTGATCTGGAAACCGAGAATGATGCCGAACGCATCCGCGCCAAAGGTGCGCCGGCGCACCAGATTACCACCGGCTCGGCGTGCCATCTGGATGCGCACATGATGCACGATGCGCTGCATCAGTTTCCACTGGCAGGGCTGGACATTCTGTTCATCGAGAACGTCGGCAACCTGGTATGCCCCGCCAGCTTCGATCTCGGCCAGCATCGCAATGTCATCCTGCTGTCGGTTACCGAGGGTGACGACAAACCGGCAAAATATCCAGTGATGTTCCGCGCCGCCGATTTGGTGCTTCTTACCAAGAGTGATCTGTTACCGCTGCTGGATGATTTTAGTCCGGCGCGCGCCGAAGCAAATCTGCGTAACCTCGCCAGCACCGTGCCGGTGATGCAGCTTGCCGCGCGCAAAGCATTGGGCCTGCAACCTTGGCTAGATTGGCTGCGCAGCGAATTGGCACGGCAACGTGCACGCGTGGGCCGGGGAGAGACTGTCCAGCCCAGGATGCAGCCCGATGCTGTGCATCTGCACGAGGCAGCCACGTGACGCTGACTGCCCAGGAGTGGCTCGCAAAGATCCGCGCGCTGCCGCTGCAGCGGCGTGTGCGCATTATGAATGTATGCGGTGGCCACGAACGCTCGATTACGCTGGCGGGCATCAGGAGTGCGCTGCCCAAGACAGTTGAATTGATTGCGGGGCCGGGCTGCCCGGTGTGCGTATGCCCGGAAGAAGATGTCTACCAGGCGATACAACTGGCGTTGCAGGCAAATGTGATCCTGGTTGCTTTCGGCGACATGTTGCGGGTGCCGGTGAATGTACCCAAAGGCGAGGTGCGTTCGCTGGAACAAGCCAAAGCCAGCGGCGCCGATATCCGGCCCATTGCCAGCCCGCGCGAGGCAGTCAGGATTGCGCGGGAAAATCCGCAGCGGGCAGTAGTATTTTTTGCCGCCGGTTTCGAGACCACCACCGCACCGGTGGCAGCCATGCTGCTTGAGGGGGTGCCGAATAATCTGTCCGTGCTGCTGTCGGCCAGGCGCACCTGGCCCGCAGTGGCAATGCTGCTGGATTCAGATACGCCGGGCTTCGATGGCCTGGTCGCACCCGGACATGTTTCCACTGTGATGGGGCCGGAAGAGTGGCTGTTCGTGGTGGAGAAACACCGTATTCCCACAGCAGTTGCGGGTTTCATGCCGGTCTCGCTGCTGGCGGCGATGTATTCAGTATTACGCCAGTTGCTGGAAGGAGAACGCTTTCTCGACAACTGTTATCCCGAGCTGGTACGCCCCGGTGGCAATCCGGGGGCACAAGCGCAAATCGCGCAGGCGCTGCATATTACCGATGCCAACTGGCGCGGCATCGGTGTGATTCCCGCTTCCGGTTTCGGACTCAACCCGTGCTACGCCAGACATGATGCGCGTATTCAATTCCCGGATTTTGACGCAGCAGGACGCAAGCGTGCCGGGCAAATGCCGCCTGGCTGCGAATGCGCAAGCGTGGTGCTGGGTAAAATCAATCCCAACGAATGCAAGATTTATGGCCGCGCCTGTACGCCGAAATCACCAGTCGGTCCCTGTATGGTATCGGATGAAGGTGCTTGCCGGATATGGTGGGCCGCTGGGGTCAGGACCAACGCAACAGCCGGCGACGCTCAGGCTCTCGACGCTTGAGGGCGGTTGTTCAGAAACTCCCTGGATAGCCCTGCCCGAGCTCCGCATGAATGCAAAGGATCAACAAATGATTCAAGGTATGGAGCCTGAGGCGCGCCGCTGGCTGGTGACAGGGCGGGTACAGGGCGTGGGTTTCCGTCCGTTCGTTTTTCGCCTGGCGCAGCGGTTCAGTTTGCCGGGGCGGGTACAGAATCTTGCAGGCCAGGTATTGATTGAGGCCGAGGGCGAGACTTCCGTGCTCGATGCATTTGGCGCAGCGCTGCTCACCGATGCGCCGCCATTGGCGCAACCGGAAATGATCCGTGCCGAAAAGATTGCATACCGCAGGCTGGATCATTTCGAAATCATGCCCAGTGCAACTGCGGCAGCACAAATCCATATGCCGCCGGATTATTTCATGTGTGACGACTGTCGGCGGGAGATGCAGACAGCGCATGACCGGCGCTATCGCTACCCTTTCATCAACTGCACGCAGTGCGGGCCGCGCTACACCCTGATCACGCAACTGCCTTACGATCGCGCTAATACCACCATGGCGGGGTTTGCATTATGTCCGGCGTGCCGTAGTGAGTACGAGAATCCACTTGACCGCCGTTTTCATGCCGAGCCGGTGGCTTGCCCGGCGTGCGGCCCGCAGCTTTGTTTCGTTGCACCGGGTGATCGGGTTACTGGCGCTGCGGCGCTGGATGCCTGTGTGGCCGCACTGCATCACGGTGAGATCGTCGCCGTGAAGGGTATCGGCGGTTATCACTTGCTGTGCGACGCGGGTAATGCTGCGGCTATTGCCCGGCTGCGCGCCAGCAAACAGCGCCCGCACAAACCGCTGGCATTGATGTTTCCATGGCGCGGTAAGGACGGTCTGGAGCAGGTGCAGCAGGAACTGGAGACCGACGCCAGCGCGCGCGCGCTGTTATGCGATCCGGCACGGCCGATCGTGCTGTTGCGGCGGCGCAGGGATTCGACCCTGCCGGAATCGATTGCACCGGGGCTGGATGAAATCGGCGTGATGCTGCCCTACAGTCCATTACATCACCTGCTGCTGGACGGATTGGGCAAACCCGTAGTCGCCACTTCCGGCAACGTGAGCGGTGAGCCGGTGCTGACGGAAAATTCGGAAGCGGAACAACGGCTGGGTAACGTGACACAAATCTTTCTGCATCATAATCGGCCGATTGCGCGTCCGGCAGACGATTCTGTGATGTGCATCGTTGCCGGAAAGCCTCGCTTGCTCCGCGCCGGACGCGGGATTGCGCCGATCGAGCTGGGTATTCCCGGTGGATTCGCGCGGCCTCTGCTGGCGGTCGGCAGCCACATGAAAAATACCGTTGCCCTGGGGTGGGGGCAGCGAGCGGTACTCGCTCCCCACATCGGTGATCTGGATGCCCCGCGCAGTCTTGCGGTATTCGAGCAAGTCATCGCAGATTTGCAGCGGTTGTATCGGGTGGAAGCGCAGGCCATCGTATGCGATGCTCATACCGGTTATGCCAGCAGCCGCTGGGCTGCGCGTCAGGGGTTGCCGCTGATCCGCGTCTGGCATCACCATGCCCATGCATCGGCGCTGGCGATGGAATATTGCCCGGAGAAGACATGGCTGATGTTCACCTGGGATGGCGTCGGGTTGGGAGAGGATGGCACGTTATGGGGTGGCGAAGCGCTGCATGGCCGCCCCGGCGCGTGGCAGCGGGCCGCACGCATGCGGCCCTTCCGGTTGCCGGGTGGAGAACGCGCGGGGCGCGAACCGTGGCGCTCCGGCATGGCGCTATGCTGGGAGAGCGGACTGGATAACCGTCCGTCCACTACCGATGCCACGCTGCTGAAAAAAGCATGGCAGCAGGGATTGAATTCGCCAGTCACTACCGCAGTCGGCCGGTTGTTCGATGGCGCGGCAAATTTGCTCGGTCTGATCGATAAGGCAAGCTACGAAGGGCAGGCGGGCATGTACCTGGAAAGCGCCGCTACGGGTGAGGCCGAAGCGGTAGATTTGCCGCTAGACCAGGATGCATCCGGTTTGTTCACGGCGGACTGGAGGCCGCTGGTGCCGGCATTGATGCGGGCAGATGTGTCAGTGGCGCAAAGAGCAATGCAGTTTCATCTGAGCCTGGCACGTTCCATTGTTGCCCAGGCACAACGCATTCATGCGTTGACCCCGTTCGACCGGGTAGGTCTGACTGGCGGCGTATTTCAAAACAGAGTACTAACCGAATTGGCAGTTACGCAGCTTGCTGCCGCCGGATTCGCTGCGCATTTACCGGGGAAGGTGCCGTGCAACGATGGCGGTATCGCGTTCGGGCAGCTGGTTGAGGCAGGGTTTGCCCATGGATGATACGCATATTCGCCTTGCGCATGGCAACGGCGGGAGTTACATGCGCGAATTGATCGAGACTTTGTTCGCGTGCCATCTTGCCAATCCGCTGCTCAATGTCCAGGCGGATGCGGCTGCATTGCCCGCGATGGAAGGAGTCGTGATGATAACGACCGATGGCTTTACCGTGCAACCGCTGGAGTTTCCGGGCGGCACTATCGGTTCATTGGCGGTACATGGAACAGTGAACGATCTCGCGGTATCAGGAGCTGTGCCGCATTATCTGACGCTCAATGCATTTATCGAAGAAGGTTTCGAAATCGCCAAACTGGAACGCATTATCGCCAGTCTCGCCGCAGCCGCGCGTGAAGCGAAGGTGGTGGTGGTGGCAGGCGATACCAAGGTAGTCCCGCGTGGCGAAGGCGGCGGGCTCTATCTCGCCACCACTGGTGTTGGCATCCGGCCCAGACAGTTGCAACTTGGAATGAATCACATCCAACCCGGCGATGCGATTCTGGTGAGCGGGCCGGTGGGAGATCACGGCATCGCCGTGATGCTGGCACGCGAGCAGTTCGGTCTGCGTGGTGAACTGCTGTCGGATGCGGCAAGTGTGTTGTCTTTGACGCAGGTACTGGCTGCGCTTGCTGGTTTGCGTTTCATGCGCGACCCGACGCGAGGCGGACTCGCCACAGTAATGCATGAAATCTGCCGCGCCACCCGTCTGGAAGTGAGACTGGACCAGATTGCGATTCCGGTGCGCGAGCAAGTGGCGGCCGTATGCGAGATGCTGGGCTACGATCCGATGTTTCTGGCATGCGAGGGGCGGGTGGTGGCGGTGGTGGAGGCGACGCAAGCGGCCGAGGCATTGACGCGATTACAGGCACTGCCACAGGGGCGAGAAGCTGCGATCATCGGCAGTGTCCACGCGGGGCGTGCGCATGTGGTATTGCAAACCGAACTGGGCGGCGAGCGCATTCTGGAAGAGCTGGAAGATGACCCGCTGCCGCGGATATGCTAGGGAACCGCTAAACAGGTTCTCGGCGGAACTCATTTCTCAGTTTGGCGGCAAGGCATAACGCACATATACTGAGTGTCATGGCGGAGAATGGTTTTATGGAGCCTCGCGAGTTTCCTCAGATCGAACAGCAACTCGCACCCGTGTTCGAACGGCATGGGCGTGAGGCGAACCAGCTGCTGCAAATCCTGCGCGAGGTGCAGGAAATATTTCATTTTATTCCTCCTGCGGCGATCACTTGCATTGCCGCCCATCTCGGCGTGCCGAGAACGCGTGTGGAAGGCGTGGCCGGTTTCTATTCTTTCCTGTCGCTCAAGCCGGTAGGCGAATACCGCATCCTGTTTTCCGACAATATCACCGACCAGATGCAGGGCAATCCGGAGTTGATGCGGTATTTCTGCCACAAGCTGTGGCTGGAGCCAGGCAAGGTATCGGAAGACAGTCTGCTGAGCGTGGACAGCACTTCCTGCACCGGCATGTGCGATCAGGGTCCGGCAGCGCTGGTCAATGGCTGGCCGCTCACCAATCTGGATCACGAGCGGCTTGATCTGATCGCAGAGCTGATCCGTGGCAGGAAACCTGTTTGCGACTGGCCGCCCAGGCTGTTCGAGGTCAAGGACAATATCCGCCGCTCCGGCACATTATTGGGCGAACCTTTCGCGCCCGGTGCTGCGATCAAAGCGACATTGGCCCGGGGCAGCGCTGCGACGCTGCTGGAGATGGAAGCATCCGGGCTGCGCGGGCGTGGCGGTGCGGGTTTTTCCGTCGCCAGGAAATGGTCGATGTGCCGCGCTTCTCCGGGCGAGCAGCATTACATGGTGTGCAATGCCGACGAAGGCGAACCGGGTACTTTCAAGGACCGCGTACTGCTGAACAGCTACGCCGATCTGGTATGCGAAGGTATGACCGTCGGCGCGCGGATAATCGGTGCAACCAAAGGGTTCCTGTATTTGCGCGGCGAGTACCGCTACCTGCTGAACAAACTGGAACAGGTGTTGGCGCGGCGGCGTGCAGCCGGTTTATTGGGCAGAAATATACTGGGCGAAACAGGTTTCGATTTCGATATTGAAATTCATCTCGGCGCCGGTGCCTATATCTGTGGTGAAGAATCGGCACTGATCGAGTCGCTTGAAGGCAAGCGCGGCCGCCCGCGTAATCGCCCACCGTTCCCGGTGACCCACGGTTACCTCGACCAGCCCACGGTGGTGGATAACGTGGAAACCCTGGCCTGCGCCGCCAGAATCGCGGCACAGGGCGGTGAGTGGTTCGCAGCCATGGGTACGGCGCAATCCAGCGGCAGCAAAATTCTCAGCATTGCCGGTGATTGCGCCAGGCCGGGTATTTATGAATATCCATTTGGCGTCACATTGCATGAAATCCTCGACGACTGCGGTGCAGAAGACTCCTACGCGGTGCAAGTGAGCGGGCCTTCCGGTATCCTGGTTTCCTCAAAGGAATTCGGACGCTGCATTTCCTTTGAGGACCTGCCTACCGCAGGAGCGTTCACCGTGTTCAAGCGCGGACGCGACTTGCTGCAGATCGTACAGAATTTCGCCCACTTCTTTGCCCATGAAAGCTGCGGCTTCTGCACTCCATGCCGCGTGGGCACGCAGTTGCAGAAAAAGATCGTAGATAAAATAGCAAATGACCACGGTACGGTTTCCGATCTGGAGGAATTGAAGCAGCTTGGCCACATCATGCAGACCATGAGCCACTGCGGGCTGGGGCATACTGCACCGAATCCGGTATTGGACATGCTGAAAAAGTTTCCGGATGCCTATCAGCACAAGCTGAAGGACTTGGCATTCGAACCGGCTTTTGACCTGGACGGGGCGCTGGAGACCGCGCGCAACATCACCGGCAGGGATGACACATGGGCGCACCTGCCATGAGCAAGACCATTACGATCGACGGCAAAAACGTGCCGTTCCAGGATGGCCAGACCATCATGAACGCTGCGCTGGCGGCCGGCGTGTATATTCCGCACCTATGCCACAATCCGCAATTCGAGCCACACGGCAGTTGCAAGCTGTGCGTGGTAAGCGTCAACGGCCGCAACATGACCTCCTGCACCATGCCGGCTGCGGAGGATATGGTAGTGGCAAACAATACGCCCGAACTCAACAGTGACCGCAAGGCGCTGGTGCAGATGCTGTTCGTGGAAGGCAACCATATCTGTCCGGCATGTGAAGCATCGGGTAATTGCCAGTTGCAGGCGGCGGCCTATTACCTGAATATGCTGAGTCCGCATTACACGCACTTTTATCAGCCACGCGCAGTGGATGCTTCGCATCCCGATATATTTCTTGACCTCAATCGTTGTATTTTGTGCGAGCTATGCGTGCGCGCCAGCCGTGAGGTTGACGGCAAGAACGTGTTCGGCATTTCCGGGCGCGGTATCGGTACCCGTCTGGTGGTGAATGCCGCGAGCGGCAGACTGGGCGATACCAATTTCGCTGCAACCGACAAGGCTGCCCATGTCTGCCCCACCGGCACGATTCTGATCAAGCGCCAGGGCTACAAGATACCCATAGGCCAGCGCACATTCGATCACAAGAAAATCAGCGAAGTGCAGATGGAACCGATGGAGCCGGATCATGAATGAGAAACGGAAAATCCGGCTGGCGACCTGTTCGCTGGCAGGCTGTTTCGGCTGCCATATGTCTTTGCTGGATATCGACGAGAAGCTGTTCGATCTTCTGGGAATGATCGAATTCGACCGCACGCCGTTCACCGACATCAAGCACTGCGGGCCATGCGACATCGGCATCGTCGAAGGTGGTGTGAGCAATGCGGAGAACGTGCATGTGCTCAAGGAATTCCGCAAACACTGCAAGGTGCTGGTGGCGATCGGCGCCTGCGCCATCACGGGTGGAGTGCCCGCACTGCGCAACAATATTGATCTGTGGGACTGCTTTCAGGAAGTGTATCTGTATGAGGGCGGGCTGGAGGGAAACCAGATCCCCAACGACCCCGAACTGCCATTGCCGTTCGACAAGGTGTATCCCGTCTACGAAGTGGTCAAAGTGGACTACTTCCTGCCCGGCTGTCCGCCATCCGCGGACACGATCTGGAAGTTTCTCACCGATCTGATCGAAGGCAGGGAGCCGAAGCTGGATTACGAAATGCTGCGTTATGATTGAGTTCATTTCATGACTTTTGAATTGGAGACTGCCGCCCATCCTGAGAACCTGAAACGGATCGTGATCGAACCGGTTACCAGGGTGGAGGGGCATGGCAAAGTCACGCTGCTGCTGGACGAAGACAATCGCGTGCATCAGGCGCGTTTCCATATTGTCGAATTTCGTGGCTTCGAAAAATTCGTTCAGGGCCGCCCTTTCTGGGAAGTGCCGGTGCTGGTGCAGCGCCTCTGCGGCATCTGTCCGGTGAGTCATAATCTGGCGGCTTGCAAGGCGATGGACATGATTATCGGCGCAACGGTTCCGGTCGCTGCCGACAAGCTGCGCCGCTTGATGCATATGGGGCAGATACTGCAATCCCATGCCCTGCATTTCTTTCACCTGTCTGCGCCGGATCTGCTGTTTGGTTTCGATGCGGCTGTAGGAAAACGCAACATTGCCGGCCTCGCGGCGGCTTATCCCGATATTGCCAGACAGGGAGTGGCGCTGCGCAGGTATGGCCAGGAAGTCATCCGCCTCACCAGCGGCAAACGCGTGCATGGCACAGGCGTCATCCCCGGCGGTATGAACAAGAATCTGTCACTGGATGAGCGCGATTATTTACTCAAGGAAATAGAACAGATCATCGCCTGGAGCCAAGCGGCGGTGGAACTGATCAAGGTGATCTACAGCGAGCGCCCAGATTTTCATAATAGTTTCGGGTTCTACCGCTCCAGCTTCATGAGCCTGGTGCGCAGTGACGGCGCCCTGGATCTGTATCATGGTGGCCTGCGCGCCAGGGATGAGCATGGTCAGACCATTTTTGATCACGTGGATTACACTCATTATTGGGACTATATTCACGAGGAGGTGAAGTCCTGGTCCTATATGAAATTCCCGTTCATCCGTGCGCGTGGCAGGGAGCAGGGCTGGTATCGGGTTGGCCCATTGGCGCGCATCAATAATTGCGATTTTATTCCGACACGTCTGGCAGAGGCAGAGCGCAAGATTTTCAAGGAATTTGGCGGGGGCAGCGCCACCCAGGCCACTCTCGCCTATCATTGGGCACGCATGATCGAAATGTTGCACGCCGCCGAAGCGATACAGGAATTGCTGCATGACCCTGATCTGCAGAGCGATGATCTGGTGAGCAGCGGGGAGCGGCAGTTGCGTGGTGTCGGTGTGATCGAGGCGCCGCGCGGTACATTGATCCACCATTACCGCATTAACGAAGACGAGCAGATCGTACGCGCCAATCTGATTGTTTCCACCACCCACAATAACCAGGCCATGAATGAAGCGGTACGGCAGGTGGCGCTGCAGTATCTGGATGGCCAGCAGATCACCGAAGGCCTGCTCAACCACATCGAAGTGGCGATCCGTGCATTCGATCCGTGCCTTTCCTGCGCTACTCATGCTCTCGGCAAAATGCCGCTGGAGGTGGAGCTGCTGGATGCGGCTGGGACATTGATTCAGCGCCTGATCAAGGATTCCGACGGACGGCATAGAACTTGATTGCCCCGCTGCTGATTTTTGCTTACGGTAACCCCAGTCGCGGCGATGATGCGCTCGGACCTTTACTGCTCGAGCATTTGCAAGCGCTGAATCTTCCGCATGTCGAAACGCTCACCGACTTCCAGTTACAGGTGGAGCATGCATATGATCTGCAGTGCCGGGAACGGGTGCTGTTCATTGACGCGAGTGTTTCCTGCACGGCGCCTTATGCCTTTTCACGCCTCGCGGCACAAAAGGACACCAGCTACACCACCCATGTCATGAGTCCGATGGCAGTACTGCATGTTTATCGGGAACTCTACGGAGACCCGCCTCCCGCCTATCTTCTGCAGGTGCGCGGGGAATGCTTTGAACTGGGCGCAGCGCTAAGCCAAGAAGCAGCGATCAATCTGCAGGCATCCTTTGATTTGCTGCAACAACTCTGTGCTGCACCCGATTTGCGGGAATGGGAACGGCTTGCGCTGCCGCATTGATCCGAGGCTAAATGGTCGATAGCAGCCACATACCGCTGGCGGCGATGGCGGCGCCCAGTGTTTGCGGCAGATGCACGAAACGGGCACGAGTGGCGATGCCGACCGCGATGCCAGTGAGATGAAGCGCTACGGTTGTGGCAAGAAAACCCAGCGCGTACGCTTCCGGCTCAACAGCCCCGAACATTTCCAGCCCATGCGCGTAGCCATGGAAAAACCCGAATAAGGCGGTGATCGCACTGCTGAGCCGTGCTGAAAGTTTTAGCGAGAGTGCGATGATAATTCCCAGCACCAATACCGAAGCAGCTATGCCTGGTTCAATCAGCGGTAGAAACGGATAAATCAGCGCACACTTTGCGCCGGCCGCCATCATCAGCATGAAAGCGGCGGGCAACAGCCATATTTTTTGGCCGCCGCTTTGTGCTGCCCACAGACCCACGGCAATCATGGCGAGCAGGTGATCAAACCCGCTGAATGGATGTATCAGGCCGGCGCTCAATCCGGAAACATCATGACCGGGATGGGCGCAGGCAGCGCTGCCTGCGCCAAGCAGAATGAACAAAATTAGAAACTGTGTGGCCGGTTTTCGTATCATGGTTCTCAGCCTCGGCTAATTCAAGTTTTAGAATTGTAGCTGCATCATGCAGGCGTTATGCGAAATTAGCAGACTCACTTGGTGCTATTCTGAACGTTATGGATTATGCGCATTTTACCGCACCCATTGCCCGGCGTATTTGGGATGCAAAATACCGTTACCGCGAGGGCGCTGTGGTCTGCGACGCAACCATCGCCGACAGTTGGCGACGCATCGCGCATGCGCTGGCCGCAGCAGACAGCGATACGGAAGCATGGCAGGCACATTTTTACGGCATCCTGCAAGACTTCAAATTCCTGCCGGGTGGCCGCATCCAGGCTGGGGCTGGCACCGCGCACAAGGTCACCCTGTTCAATTGCTTTGTCATGGGCGCCATCGCCGATTCGATGGGCGGCATCTTCGACGCCCTGAAGGAAGGCGCCATTACCATGCAGCAAGGCGGCGGGGTTGGTTATGATTTTTCCACGTTGCGGCCACGGGGGACCCAGGCTTACGGCGTCGGTTCGGTGGCTTCGGGCCCGGTCTCGTTCATGCATATCTGGGACAGCATGTGCGCCACCATCCTTTCCACCGGTGCGCGGCGTGGCGCCATGATGGGGACGCTGCGTTGCGATCACCCCGACATTGAGGAATTCATCGCCGCCAAGCAGGATCGCACTCAACTGCGGCATTTCAATATCTCGGTGCTGGTGAGCGATGACTTCATGACTGCAGTCCGTAATGACGCGGAGTGGCCGTTGCTGTTTCCCGCCGATGTGCGCGGCGGCGAGGTATTGCTGCGCTGCTGGCCGGGAGATACCGAACCGGTCCCGTGCCAAATACATAAGCGTATCCGCGCCCGTGGGCTGTGGGAAAAGATCATGCGTGCCAACTATGCCTGCGCCGAGCCCGGCGTGCTGTTCATTGATCGCATCAACCGGCTCAACAATCTTTATTACTGCGAGCAAATTAGTGCGACCAACCCTTGCGGCGAGGTACCGCTGCCTCCTTATGGCGCCTGCAATCTTGGTTCCATCAACCTCACCCAATTCATCCGTGAGCCTTTTACCCAGCAAGCCCGTCTCGATCTGAAAGCCATAGGCGAGACCGCGACTGTCGCCGTGCGGTTGCTGGATAATGTCATTGATGTCTCGTTGTTTCCGTTACCCAACCAGGCCGCCCAGGCGCGTGGCTCGCGGCGCATTGGTCTGGGGTTTACCGGTTTGGCCGATGCATTGCTGATGCTGAGCAGCCGTTATGGCAGTGATGAATCATTGCAGATTGCGCAAACCGTGATGCAAACCATCTGTCATGCTGCCTACCGTGCTTCGATTGAGATCGCCCGGGAGAAAGGGCCGTTTCCGTTGTTCGACAAGGAGAAGTATCTTGCCGGTGAATTCGTGCGTACCTTGCCCGCCGAAATCCGCAACGGTATTGCGCAATATGGCATCCGCAATAGCCATCTCACCGCCATTGCACCCACCGGCACCATCAGCCTCCTGGCCAATAACATCTCGAGCGGCCTGGAGCCGGTGTTTGACAGCGAATTCACGCGACGGGTACTGGAGCCGGATGGATGCTATGCGCAATACCAGGTAGTCGATTATGCGGTAGCACGATGGCGCGCCGCAGGCAATGCCGCCTCTGTGCCACCGTCTTTCGTCAATGCCAGCCATCTCGCGCCCGCCGCACACCTGGCTATGCAGGCGGCCATTCAACCGCATGTAGATCAGGCTATTTCCAAGACCATCAACGTGCCAGTGGATTTTGAGTTCGCTGCATTCCGTGATCTTTATCAGCTTGCCTACGATCAGGGATTGAAAGGCTGCACCACTTTTCGCCCCAATCCGGTGACTGGCGAGATCTTGCGTGGGATCGAAGAAGGGCAGGTGGCGTCACATTGTTGTAGTGTGGAGCGTGAAGCGGATTGAAATGGTATTTTACCGGCCCGCAAGATTGCCGACCGGATAATGTTCAGGCTATTGCGCAGCCTGCAATCGAGCGACTGTCCGCCAGGTTGACGCCCATTCAGCCAGTGGCTAGACTGAGCTGAAAAGTAGCTTGAAATTCCCAGCCCCCATCTGCTGCCAATCAATGGAAAACCGCATCGCATGATAGCCAACATCATCAGCAAGTCAGCGTCCAGCTCCGGCGTAGCGCCGAACATGAGCGATTACGCGCAAACATATGCCGGATTCTCTTGGGAAACTGCGGCACAGAGTCTGATGGGATTGCCTGATGGTCGCGGCATCAATATCGCCCACGAAGCGGTTGATCGTCACGCGCAGGGACCGCGGGCGCAGCAACTCGCGCTACGCTGGTTGGGCAGGACAGGCGTTACGCGGGATTTCAGCTATCGCGATCTTGCTGAACAGACTAGCCGTTTTGCGAATGTGCTTGCCGGTCTCGGCGTGCAGCCGGGCGAGCGGGTATTCGTGCTTGCCGGTCGCATCCCGGAACTCTATATTGCGGTACTGGGGGCACTCAAGCAGCGTTGCGTGGTGAGCCCTCTGTTTTCGGCATTCGGTCCGGAACCGATCTACACGCGCCTCACGCTGGGCGGCGGCAGCGTGCTGGTGACGACCGCGAGCCTGTATCAGAAAAAGATTGCCGACCTGCGCGCGCGACTGCCGCAGTTGCGACATGTGCTGTTGGTGTACGGCGACGCTGATCCGGTTGACATAGCCGACACGCTGGATCTTGCCGCACTGATGCGTGAGGCGAGCACCACCTTTGTAATTGGACCCACGGCCGCTGATGATCCGGCGCTGTTGCATTTCACCAGCGGTACCACCGGCAAGCCTAAAGGCGCGGTGCATGTGCACGGTGCAGTCGTTGCCCATGATGCAACTGGCAAGCTGGCGCTCGATTTTCATGCCGATGACGTGTTCTGGTGCACGGCCGATCCGGGTTGGGTCACCGGCACTTCCTACGGAATCATCTCGCCGCTCACCAATGGTGTCAGCAGCATAGTCGACGAGGGAGACTTCGATGCCGACCGCTGGTATCGCATACTTGCAGAGCAGAAAGTCAGCGTCTGGTATACCGCGCCGACCGCTGTGCGCATGATGATGAAGGGAGGTACGGAACTGGTGCACCAGCATGATTTTCCGCGGTTGCGCTTCATCGCGAGCGTCGGTGAGCCGCTGAATCCGCAGGCGGTCTGCTGGGGGCTGGACGCATTCGGGCTGCCGATTCATGACAACTGGTGGCAGACCGAGACCGGCGGCATCATGCTCGCAAATTACGTGGCGATGGATATCAAACCCGGCTCTATGGGCAAGCCGCTGCCGGGGATCGAGGCCGCGATAGTCAAACGCTGCGGCGAGGATGCAGTCGAGATCATCACTGCGCCGGATGTCGAAGGCGAACTCGCATTGAAGCGCGGCTGGCCGTCGATGTTCCGAGGCTACCTCAACGAGGATGAGCGCTATCGCAAATGTTTCGCAGGTGAATGGTATCTGAGTGGAGATCTCGCCAAGTGCGACGCGGATGGTTATTATTGGTTCATCGGCCGCGCCGATGACGTGATCAAATCGTCGGGTCATCTGATCGGCCCGTTCGAAGTCGAAAGCGCGCTAATGGAACATCCGGCGGTTGCCGAAGCAGGTGTCATCGGTAAACCCGATCCAGTGCAGCTTGAAACGGTGAAGGCTTTTGTCGCGCTCAAGTCCGGATATGTGCCGAGTGAGGTTTTGCGGCGCGAGTTGCTCGGCTTCGCGCGCAAACGGCTGGGTGCGGCGATCGCGCCAAAGGAGATCGATTTCATCGAAAATCTGCCCAAAACGCGCAGCGGCAAAATCATGCGCAGGCTGCTCAAGGCGCGCGAGCTCGGGTTGCCAGAAGGCGACACTTCGACTCTGGAGAGCGGCGCATGACGCCCGATCCTGAGCTCGCGCGCAAATTGCTGCACGAGATGGTGCGCATCCGCCGCTTCGAGGAAAAATCGGCTGAACTCTACAGCGCGGGCAAGATCCGCGGCTTCTTGCATCTTTATATCGGCGAGGAGGCGGTCGCTACCGGCGTCATGCAGGCCTTGCAGCCGGAAGACGCGGTATTCGCGACCTACCGGGAACACGGTCATGCGCTGGCGCGCGGCCTTTCCGCCGGGGCCATCATGGCGGAAATGTACGGCAAGGTCGAGGGCTGTTCGCGCGGGCGCGGCGGTTCGATGCATTTGTTCGATGCAGCGGCAAAATTCTATGGCGGCAATGCAATAGTCGGCGGCGGCTTGCCGCTGACGGTCGGTTATGCCCTGGCGCAGAAGATGCAGCAGCGTATCGGGCTGGCTGCGTGCTTTTTCGGCGAGGGCGCGATTGCCGAAGGCGAATTCCACGAATCGATGAACCTGGCCTCGTTGTGGAATGTGCCGGCATTATTCCTGTGCGAGAATAATCTTTATGCGATGGGCACCGCGCTGGAGCGTTCCGAAGCCGATACCAATCTGGTCGAGAAAGCGGCGAGCTACCGGATAGCAGGAAAGAGCGTGGACGGCATGGATGTGCTCGCGGTTCTGGAAGCGGCGCAGCAGGCAGCACAGTTCGTGCGCGCCGGCAACGGGCCGTATTTCCTTGAATTTCGCACTTACCGTTTTCGCGCACATTCGATGTTTGATCCCGAACTCTATCGCAGCAAGGCTGAAGTCGAGCGCTGGAAACAGCGCTGCCCGATCGCGGGGTTCAGTGCGCGTGCCATAAGCGAAGAATGGCTCACGCCGGAGACGATAACTGCAATCGAGGCGGAAGTCGCACGCGAGATTGCGCAGGCCGTCGAATTTGCCGAAGCCGGCACCTGGGAGCCGGTGGAAATGCTGACCCGCAATGTGTATACCGCACGGGTGCAACCAGAATGAATACCGTGACCGCTCCTGCTATCACTACCACTTATCGCGAGGCTTTGCGCATGGCGCTACGTGAAGCGCTGCAGCGCGATCCGCGCGTATTCCTGATGGGCGAGGATGTGGGACGTTACGGCGGCACTTATGCGGTGAGCAAGGGTTTGCTGGAGGAATTCGGTGAGGAGCGCATCCGCGACACGCCGCTGTCCGAATCGGCATTCGTTGGCGCCGGCATCGGCGCCGCGTTGAACGGCATGCTACCGATCGTCGAGGTCATGACCTGCAACTTCAGTCTGCTCGCGCTCGACCAGATTCTCAACAATGCGGCCACCCTGCGCCACATGTCAGGTGGACAATTCAACATTCCGCTGGTGATCCGCATGGCCACCGGTGCCGGCAGGCAGCTCGCGGCACAGCATTCTCACAGTTTCGAAGGATGGTATGCGCATATTCCCGGTATCAGGGTAGTGACGCCGGCAACGCTGGAAGATGCGCGCGGCATGCTGTGGACGGCACTGATGGACCCGGATCCCGTCATCATGTTTGAGAATGCATTGCTGTATAACCTCGAGGGCGAGCTTGCAGCTGACGCCGGCGCAGTCGATATCGACCATGCCGTGGTGCGCCGTGCGGGTAGCGATCTCACACTGGTGACCTATGGCGGCTCCCTGCCCAAGACGCTGCAGGCGGCGGAACGCCTTGCCGCGCAGAATATCAATGCGGAAGTGATAGATTTGCGCACATTGCGGCCGCTCGATATGACGACCGTGCTGGACTCGCTGGCGAAGACGCATCGCATGGTGATCATTGATGAAGGTTGGAAGAGTGGCAGTCTGGCGGCCGAAATCATGGCGCGCGTGATGGAGCAAGCATTCTATGAGCTCGATGCACCGATCGAGCGCGTCTGCAGCGCCGAGGTACCGATACCCTACGCGCGACATCTGGAACAGGCTGCAATTCCGCAGGTTGAAACAATTCTCGCAGCAGCATTGCGCATGGTGAAATAATATGCGGGAGCCTTTAAAAATTAAAAGTTCTAAACAAGACGAGGCGGGAGCAAAAAATGTAGACGCAGCATATGACCGATATGTAAGGAAACATTTTTTGTGAGCAACAAAATATTGTGACGAAATCTGAATTTTTAGAGGTACCCATGTATGAATTTCGCATGCCTTCGCTTGGGGCCGACATGGAAGCGGGCACGCTGGTTGAGTGGCTGATCAAACCCGGCGATGAAGTGCAGCGCGGACAGGTGGTCGCGGTGGTCGAAACCCAGAAGGGCGCTGTCGACGTGGAGATCTGGGAAACTGGAACGGTCGATAAACTCGTGGTGGAGGCGGGCAGGAAAGTGCCGGTGGGCGAACTCCTTGCGCTGCTGCGCACCGTGGGCGAGCCAGCGGCCGCAGCACCTGAAACGCTTGGGACGCGTGGAGCACCGCAGGTTGCAACAGCGCCCGCCATCGTTGCTGCCGCTCTCCCGCGCGCCGAAGCGGCAGCGGTATCAGCCCGCCAGCGGGTTGCGCCTGCAGCCCGCAAGCTTGCCGAAGAACTGGGTGTCGACATCGCATCGGTGCAAGCAGCGGAGCCGGGCGCAGTGATCTCGCGGGCCGATGTCGAGCGTGCCGCCCAGGCAAAAACGCTGACACCAGCCGTTGCCAAAGCTGCAGCGCCGGATTGGCATGCGCAGATGCGCATGGCAATTGCAGCGGCGATGTCGCGCTCGAAGCGCGAGATTCCCCATTACTACCTGGCCAGCGATATCGATGTGACTGCCGTCAGCAGTTGGCTCGAAACGGAAAATCTCAAGCGTAGCGTCACGGAACGGCTGTTGCCAGTGGTGCCGTTCATGAAAGCGGTGGCCCTCGCGCTGCGCGAAGTGCCCGAACTCAACGGTTTCTGGATCGACGGCGCGTGGCGGCCGTCAGCGGCAGTGCACCTCGGCATGGCAATTGCGATGCGCGGCGGCGGCCTGGTCGCCCCCGCAATTCACGATGCCGACAGGAAGAGCCTAGATCAATTGATGGCTGACTTGCGCGATCTCATCACGCGCGTGCGCAGCGGCAGGCTGCGCAGTTCGGAGATGAGCGATCCCACCGTGACATTCACCAATCTGGGCGAGCAGGGCGTCGAAGGCGTGTTCGGCGTGATCTATCCGCCGCAAGTCGCGATCGTCGGTCTGGGCAAGATAACCGAGCGGCCATGGGTTGAAGGCGGTGCGGTGGTGGTGCGCAAGGTTGTCACCGCTACCCTCGCGGCCGATCACCGTGCCAGCGATGGTCACCGCGGCGGCCTGTTTCTGGCTGCGCTCGACCGGCTGCTGCAGGAACCGGAGCGGTTGCGATGACTTCATACAATCGTGAGCAGATCCGGGACATCATCTTCGATGCGCTGGGCGCCATTGCGCCGGAGGTGGAGCCGGCCCTGATCGCACCGGACCGGCCGCTGCGCGAGCAGATCGACATCGACTCGTTTGATTTTCTCAACTTCATCATCCGCTTGCATGAAACTCTCGGCATCGATATTCCCGAGAAGGATTATGCCGAACTTCTGACATTGAACAGCGCAGTCGAATATCTGACGCGGCGCTGTGCTGCGCAGCAGTAAATCACGTTGAAGCAGCGGCACTGCCCGGGTTATTCCAGTTCCAGTTCGAAAGTGAAACGAGGCGATGACGAACGAACGCCGCAGACAGTACAATTAGTACGGCAAGGCGAAAGTAAGGATATCAACGAAGTGTCACTGATGAAATGGAATTGGAATTATTTGGTTTCCCCCAGATCAAACCCTCTCATGTAATGACAGGTATAGCCGCCGCGATTCTTGACCAGATACTTCTGGTGGTACTCCTCGGCGCGGAAGAATTCCTTGAACGGCACCACTTCGGTGACGACCCTGGCTTTCCACTGGCCGGAGGCATCCACCGTTCTGATGACCTCAGCGGCAACGCGTTTCTGTTCTTCATTGACATAAAAAATTGCTGAGCGGTATTGGGTGCCGACGTCGTTGCCTTGCTGGTTGCGCGTGGTCGGATTGTGCATGCGGAAGAATTCGAACAGGAGATGCCGGTAGCTGAGCCGCTGCGGATCAAACACCACTTTCAGCGATTCGGCATGGCCAGTCTTGCCGCTGCTCACTTGTTCATAGCGTGCATTGGGCGTGTTGCCGCCGCTGTAGCCGACTTCGGTTTGCAGCACCCCAGGGATTTCCCGCACCAACTCTTCCATTCCCCAGAAGCAGCCGCCCGCAAGATAGGCAGTTTGTTGTTTGCTTTGATCAGTCATGGTCGTGGCTCCGATGGGCAGGATAAAGGCCGTGGCAGCAAGCAACGCAGCGGAAACGAGCAGAAGTTTGCCGGATGTTTTCATGGTGAATGTTCCGCATCAGCGGTTCCTTACGAAGATGTTCAGCTACAATCAAAATATCGTGTTTTGATGGATAACACAACCGTAAGGAGTATCGTAGGCTGGGGTGAGCTTGCGAACCCCAGCATTCCAAGATTACACATGCTGCTGGGGTTCGTACCTCACCCCAGCCTACAGCGCTGACAGGAGCGGGAATGGAAGATTCGGGTGCAAGATATGTAATCTGGCTGGACGAGCTGCGCATGACCGATGTGGGCAGCGTCGGCGGCAAGAACGCTTCGCTCGGGGAGATGATCAGTCAACTGGCTCAAGCCGGGGTACGCGTTCCCGGCGGTTTTGCCACAACCGCTGCGGCCTATCGTGATTTCCTGGCGCAGGGCGGTCTGGCGCAGCGCATCGAACAAATACTTGCCACGCTGGATATCAAAGATGTCGCAGCACTGGCTGAGACTGGCGCACAAATCCGTAGCTGGATCGTGGCAACGCCGCTGCCGCCACGACTGCAGCAGGAGGTTGCCGCTGCTTACGAGAAGCTGCTGCAGCAAGCAGCCGGCGATATTTCCGTGGCGGTGCGCTCCTCGGCCACTGCCGAAGACCTGGCCGACGCCTCGTTTGCCGGGCAACAGGAAACCTTTCTCAATATCCACGGCCTGGACAATCTGCTGGCAGCGGTCAGGCAGGTATTTGCCTCGCTCTACAACGACCGCGCCATTTCCTACCGCGTTCACCACGGCTTCGTTCATGCCGAAGTGGCGCTGTCTGTCGGAGTGCAGCGCATGGTGCGCAGCGACATCGGTGCTGCCGGCGTGATGTTCACGCTCGACACCGAATCCGGTTTCGACCAGGTGGTGTTCATCACGGCTTCCTATGGTCTCGGCGAAACCGTGGTGCAGGGTGCGGTGAATCCGGATGAGTTCTACGTTTACAAACCCGCGCTGCAGCAGGGGCGGCCGGCGATATTGCGGCGCAATCTCGGTTCCAAGCTTATCAAGATGCAATTCGCCAGTAGTTATGAAGCCAGCCATTCGGTGGCAACGCTGGCGGTGGAAGAGGCCGAGCGCCAGCGCTTTTCCATCACCGATGCGGAAGTGGAAGAGCTGGCGCGCCATGCGCTCGCGATCGAACGGCATTATCGCCGGCCGATGGATATCGAATGGGGCAAAGACGGTACCGACGGCAAGCTCTACATTTTGCAGGCACGGCCGGAGACAGTGCAGACCCAGGCGGCGCTGGGGACATTGCGGCGCTACCGCCTGAAAACCAGATCGGAGATATTGACGACGGGCCGTGCCATCGGCCAGAAAATCGGCAGCGGACCGGTGCGGCTGATCCTTAATGCAAAAGAAATGTCACGGGTGCAGCAGGGCGACGTGCTGGTGACCGACATGACCGATCCTGACTGGGAGCCGATAATGCAGCGCGCTGCCGCCATTGTCACCAATCGCGGCGGGCGCACCTGCCACGCGGCCATTGTTGCGCGCGAACTGGGCATTCCGGCCGTGGTCGGCTGCGGTGATGCCACCAGCGTATTGTCCGACAACCAGATGGTCACGGTATCCTGCACCGAGGGCGACACCGGCAATGTTTACCGCGGCGCGCTGGAAGTCGAAGTGCTCGACCTTGCCCTGGAAGCCATGCCCAAGCCGCCGGTAAAGATCGCGCTAAATGTGGGTAACCCGGAACTGGCATTTGCTTTTCAGCGCCTGCCCAATGACGGCGTGGGACTCGCGCGGCTGGAATTCATCATCGCCCGCATGATCGGCATCCACCCCAAGGCGGTGCTGGATTACCCCAACATTCCGGCGGACTTGAAGCGGGAGGTGGAAAAACAAAGTGCAGGCTACAGTGATCCGGTGAGTTTCTATGTGGAAAAACTCACCGAGGGCATCGCCACGCTGGGGGCGGCATTTTTCCCCAAGCCGGTGATCGTACGTCTGTCGGATTTCAAATCCAACGAATACTCCAGCCTCATTGGCGGGCAGCGCTACGAGCCCAAGGAGGAGAATCCGATGCTGGGTTTTCGCGGCGCTTCGCGTTACGTAGCCGAAAACTTCCGTGACTGTTTCGAGCTGGAATGCCGGGCACTGAAAAAAGTGCGCGACGAAATGGGACTCACCAACGTGGAAATCATGATCCCGTTTGTGCGCACCTTGACCGAGGCCCGGCGCGTGGTGGAACTGCTGGCGGACGACGGCCTGCGGCGCGGCGAGAACGGACTGCGGCTGATCATGATGTGTGAAATTCCGTCCAATGCGCTGCTGGCGGATCAATTCCTGGAATACTTTGACGGTTTTTCCATCGGCTCGAATGATCTCACCCAGTTGACCCTGGGGCTGGACCGTGATTCCAGCCTTGTCGCCGCGTCCTTTGACGAGCGCGACCCGGCGGTAAAAGCCTTGCTGCATCTGGCCATCCAGGCGTGTCATAAAGCCGGTAAATATATCGGCATTTGCGGACAGGGACCATCGGATTACCCCGACCTGGCGAAGTGGCTGATGGAAGAAGGGATCGATACACTTTCGCTCAACCCCGATAGCGTGGTCGAAACCTGGTTGTATCTGGCGGAGCAGGCGAAGAAACCAGTATGACCAGCTAATTTGCGGGGATACGCGGAGTTGGCCGTCTGGCCCTGGTTTCCTTCGCCAGCAACCGTTTCTCGCGTTGATAGACCAGGACTGCTGCGGTACGCAGGCAGCCCAGCACCAGCAGCAGTGCACTCAAGGCGTAAATCTCATCCGCTGCAATTTTGTGCTCAAATAATTTGATCATGATTTCACGCAGAACGAACACAATACCGGCATCTGCGATAAATGTCAGGCGCAGACGATGCTCATCAAAATGGGAGACAAGGGAACGCGACAGCTCGATCAGCACGAACAGGGTCAGCACATCGGAAACAAGCCGTACATAATGGCGTGTGATATCGGTGCTCGTTACCAGATCGCCGAGCTGCAGGAATAAATTAACGACACCGGCAGTAACCCCGACGGTAATAAATAGCAGCAGTACCCCGAATAGCAGATTGATCGCGCGATCAAAAATCTTTGTGGCGGAAAAGATCATATTGCCGCAACCATACCCGAAGTTTGTTACAGCAATATGATGCTGGTGAAAAAAAGCGGGTGAGCCGAATTGAGACATAGCAGGTCAGAGGCAGGGTGTATCCCGTCAAGCTGTCTTAATCTGCAGCAGTTTCGATTTGATCAGTAAATTTCTGGAAACGGCACAGTTCCGCCGGTCGCGTTGGTCGCTTATCGACACAAAACGGCCGGTTAATCTTTCCTAATGCGGACATTCAACATTTAAGCTCAGCGACCGCGGTAGCGAGTCGGCTGGAACACCTTGTCATGTGCTTGCAGCATTCTCCACCACTTGAAGTTTATCGTACCAATCCCAAAGCTCTTCAAACCCCGCTGTTTCAGGTAGGGGATTATTTTCAATAAACTTCGCATCAACGAACTGATTCACATAAGCTTCGTGCGTTCTGCGAGGGTGGTTAGCTATCCACGAATCATAAAAATTAGTTTCTACTCTGTAATGGTGCGTATGTATAAAAGGTGACCATGTATTTCTCAGATCATCTTCTTTCCTGACATCAATAATCTCAAACTCTTCCATGCTCCGTTCATCGATGCTCCCCCAAGCCTTCTTTAATAACTCAATGGCGCTTGCATCAGATGTTGGTGCACCATAACCAAATATGGTTACCATGAAAGCATGCTTTAATAAATGTTCCAATGTAGCCCATTGTCTTAATATGAATTGGTCTAGGTGGTAGTTTTTTTCTCCTATTGGGTACAGA
Organism: Nitrosomonadaceae bacterium; assembly: GCA_030646695.1. Lineage (GTDB taxonomy): Bacteria > Pseudomonadota > Gammaproteobacteria > Burkholderiales > Nitrosomonadaceae > VFJL01. Next base: position 11,020 of record JAUSLF010000076.1, on the reverse strand, counting down.
AGATTTGTTGCTGTAAGCGGTAAGTGGCAATGGTGGCATAAGCCGCCATTATTCCCCATCATATGTCCGTCTGTGCAGTAACCCACTGCTACATTTCCATGTAGGAAAAGTGGTCGAGGGAGCTTGAATCTGTCACTATTCCTTTTTATAGCCTGAACTAGAAATGGGTCCCAATTAAAAGTGGCGATAAAGTCTTTATGTCTTAGGGACAGGACTAAATGATCGTAAATTGTCGGCTCATCTGGCAACTCCATATCACTAAAATATTTCCAAACCCTATCTTCTAGTTCTTCTCTAATTTCTAGTAACTCTGGTCTCTTGTATATGCTTGAATAGATATCCTCAAAATTATTAGAATCGAATCTGATTCCTGTTTTATTAATAAGGTCTCCTAAACCAAGAGTCTCTACAAATTTGCTCATTAGTGGCAATTTTCGTCCATGTTTGTCGCCATCAGGAAAAGTGGCGTAACTTGCTCCAGCCCCTAAAATTACGACATGAGGCTTTCCGGCTATTATTTGCTGAATTTCTTCTTCTGCAGAAACTTCCATTGTTCACCTATTACACATAACGTGGAACTAATGAATTGCGCGCTTTTGACACGGAGCTGCCGGTCGCGATGTTCTGTTCCCGACACATTCTGTTGAAAAACTCTTTTTTCCGGGTGCTTGAAAAAACTTAAGGCGCTTGGGCGAATTTTCCTTCGAGGGATGTGTGGGGGATCGCATATTCCCTGAACATTCGTTGTAGGGCAGCCATTTCGCCTATAAAAAGGAAATCAATTACCTTTTTCGAAGCAATGCCTTTTGGCAGGATTTCAGCGTTTCTAAAAATTAGAGTTTTTCAACAGAATCGACACATAGCTGCCGGTTGTACTTTCTATCATTGTGTGCGCTGCCCTGACTTTGTCATCTGGCGAAAGATCAACGTTGCAATGGCGAGCACGGCAAATCCAGCTACCAATCCTACGCCGAGTGCCTCTTCCCAGCTTCGACCGATTAGCAGTGCAATTGCCAAACCCGCGACAGCAATGACGCCTGCAATAGGCTTGGAACGCTCAAGCAGGCGATATGGGGCGCCTCCTGCTTCAGGCACGTTGCGAAATTGATCGAAGATTGCTGCAAGAGCACCCTCCCTGTCACCTGCTTCGTATCCGATGTGAACTGCTAGAGCGTCCTCGCCATTCTTGTCGCGTGAATATGAGTTGAGCACCCGAATGCGGCGTTTTGCCGCTCGCCAACTTGCGCCGTCGGAGATGAGCATATGCATCAAACAAATAAAGGCGCGATCGCGAGCATTGGTAGGCAGGTCAAACTGTTCGCCGTAGCGCCACATGACGCCAACCAAGTAGAGCTCAGTGGTCATTCTTTGGAATTGCGGCGAGAAGTCGTAGTTTTTGGCTTCCACTTTAGGAAGCTGAAGCCCTAATAGGGTGCGCCCGTGCTCCACGCACGCCCGAATCACATCCTTCGCATAATCAGAATCGGGTTCTGGCATGTCGTGTTCACCGGCTGGAGCGACCTCTAACAGTTATTAGCCGGACGCCTACTTCCGGGCATTTTTTAATAGTACTGACACGCATAATGCTACTGTATTTTGTTGGTGTGTAATGGTTTTTATTGCCAGCCAACCGCATATCACCACCAATAGTGGTGACAGGCGAATGGCAGCTCGTGGCACTGAACGGTCGGTCGATCTTCCTCAAAGTGGGCGCTCAAGCTAGGGTGCCATTCCTGCGCGAGGCGCCGCAATACAGCCGAAACGTGATGCGTCGAGTTTCACGTCCGCGCGCGCCCATGCCTTTTTGAAACGCGCCTCGATCAATGCCGCCTGATCATCCTTCTTTTGCGCACGCAGTGTCTGCAACAGTCCAAGTAGCGCCCAACCGCTGTGGCGATTTCTGCGCAGATCCTCCCAGTACACCGTCTCCGCTTCGGCTGCGCGCCCCGCTTCCAACAGGATGGCACCCAGCGTCAGCCTTGCAGGGGATTGCCATTCCGGCGGTTCCGTATAAGCGAGGGCATCCTCCAGTCGCACCGCCCGGTCCAGGTGTGCGATGGCGGCATCGAACTGTCCACGGGCTGCCGCGATCTCGCCAGCCAGCACCTCAGGACCAATGCTCAACACGTCGCGCGCGCTATTCAGCGACATAAGCTGCCAATCCAGTGATCCATCCTGCGTGATCGCGCGCAGCGCTCCCAGTTCCTGCTCGGCCTGCGGCAACTGCCTCGTTGCGGCAAACGCCAGGCCGCGCACATAGTGCCAAGCGCCCTGCAAAAATGCATTCGTGGCTGGCGGCGCTGGCTCCTGGAGTATCTCGTTCCATTTTCCAAACCTTGCCAGCGCCCAGTACGGCACCACACGGAATATCGCTGTCGCCGGCACCGCCTGCAGAACCGTTTCATCTATGGTGCTGGCCAGTTTGCGTGCCGACTCTATCGCCATGCGGCTTTGGCCATCTGCGGTAGCAGCAAACCAGAGAAAATGGATGTTGTGGGGGAAATATACTGCCGGGTACAGACCTGGTCCTGGTGCAGGGTGCTGCGCGAAATACGCCTCGTCGGCTGCGATGGCAAGCTGGTTACTCTTTATCGCGTCGGCATAGCGGCCCACGCGCAGGTAGATGTGCGACGGCATGTGCAACAGATGTCCCGCCACCGGCATCAGCGTAAGCAGCATATCGGCCGCCTTCTCTGCCCGCTCCGGTGTGCTCGTCGGCTCGACCAGGTGGATATACATATGCGCCGCGCCCGGATGTCTCGGATTGCGCTGCAGCACCTCCTCGGTGATCGCGACTATTTCGGACGTTCCTTCGAGCGGATAACCATCGCGCATCCAGTAGCCCCAGGAGTTGAGATCCATCAGCGACTCGACATAGAGCATGGCAATGTCATGATCACTGCGGAAACGCAGATGCACTTCCCGCATCGCATCCGCGTAAGCCTGGTCGTTCATCTTGCGCTGCTCGGGCTTCCCGGTGTAGCGCTTCTCTAGCGCGTCAATCAGCGCGCGCTCACGCGACGAAACCTGCGCGACGAGCGATGCGGCTTTGCGCACAAGCTCCAGCGCCGGTATTTCGTCCTTTGCTTCCATTGGCGCGTTGATGTTTGGACCAAGCACTAACGCCTGACCCCAGTACGCCATTGCAAGCGCAGGATCCAGTCGTGCCGCTTCCCGAAACGCAAGGCCTGCTTCGGCGTGGTTAAATGCGTAAGAGAGATTCAGTCCCTGATTGATGAACTGCTGCGCCCGCCCATTCCGCGTGCTGACCGGGAATGTATGTGAGCCGAGATTCAGCAGCTTCGGTACGGCCTGCCCCTCCGCGCCCGACTGATTTGGTGGCTGCGGCTGCATCTCATGTTTATGTGCAGATCCCGATACCGCGGATGCTGCAGCACTCGCGCCGGTCTGGGCAGTCTCGGCAAACGCAGCAGTGCTACTGCCAGCAGTCACCGCCAATCCCAGCAGCATGAAATGCAAAGTACGGAATTGCATGGATCACCTCTTTGGTAGTTGGTCACTATTGATACGGCAGGAATAGGAATCACATTCCGTTCGGCCTGAGCCAGTCGAAGGCTATGAAACCATTCATGTTTCGATAAGGCTCTCCTGAGTCTATCGAAGGACTCAACACGAACGATTTCATACTTTGCCGCATTGTTGAACTACGGGAGACAGACTGTTTAATTGCAGTTTTTGTAATTGCGTTTCTCGCAATCCCGTGCCATTTGTTGTGCGCGCACGATTTGTGCGGGTTTCATCTTCCCGGCCGCCGTATCCCGATTCTGCTGTGCCTCACTGAACCCCTTTGCTGCGGCCAGGCTGAACCACATGTGGGCGCGCACATAATCCAGGGGTACGCCCTGGCCGGTGGCATACATCAATCCAAGATCATTCTGCGCATTGGCATGTCCCTGCGCCGCAGCCAGCCGGAACCATTTCACCGCTTCCTTGTAGTCCTGCTCTACCCCCTCTTCGCCATTTTCATACAGCTCACCCAGGCTATATTGCGCATACGCATTCCCTTGCAGCGCCGCCAAGCGATACCATTTTACAGCTTCCGGATGATCCAGTGGCACGCCCTGGCCATCGTCATACATCGAACCCAGGTATAACTGCGCAAATGCATTTCCCTGTTCTGCCAGGGGGCGAAATAACTTTTCTGCTTTTGCGTAATCGCCCGTAAAGTAGGCCCGTTTTGCATCCGCTAACGGATCGGCTATTGCCTGCCCGGCCAACGCAAACAAAAGTAGACAAGCCAACAACCCCTGTTTCAACAATCGCTTCATTCTCGTTATCCCTTTGCTAATCTGGAACCTCAAGCAAGCTTCGCTCCGGCAGGCAGGTCATCGAGTGTGATATTAGCACGGAAGAAAAGACACAAGACTGGGAGCAGGCTCTCGCCGGGGAGTTGGCTCAGTGCCCGGATGATTGGCCTTGAGCGCTGTAGGCTGGAGTGAGCTTGCGAACCCCAGCATTCCGAGATCACATGTTGATGGGGTTCGTACCTTACCCCAGCCTACAGTATTCGCATAGATTAACCTTCACTCTTTGGATGAATTCGCTACCGGGTAGATTGCACGATTTTTGCAGCGCATGGCTGCGTTGCAACTCCTTGGAATGGAATAACCATTCCGTGTCGTTGCGCCTTGCCCTGCACGCCAGAAACCGCACACTCTACCCTGTTCAGTTGCCGGATTTAGGATGATTAGCCTTGAGTGTCAGGGGGGAATCAGCTAGCCTACCTTGCTCTACCTAATTGCATTGCTAAGGTTAAAAAATGCCGATCTCAAACCTGACCCCCGCCGATCTGCGCCTCACCATCGATCCCGATTCGCTTGGGTTCTCCGATACTTCGGAATTGCTGCAGCATCCGCTGCCGTGGATCGGACAGGAGCGCGCAGAAATGGCCGCCCGCTTTGGTCTCGGCATGGATCAGCCCGACTATAACCTGTTCGTGCTGGGGGAGGTTGGCAGCGGCCGCTCTTCGCTGTTGCGCCAGGCTATGATCGCAGCCGCTGCCAACAGGGCGGTGCCGCCCGACTTATGCTATCTGCACAACTTCGATGCGCCGGAAAGGCCACTGGCTCTGCGCCTGCCTGCCGGACAGGGACGCCTGCTGCGTCAACATCTGGCGCGCATGACAAAATCCCTGCTGACGGAAATACCACAACGCCTGGACGGGCAGGATTTCAAGGCCGAAAGCGAGCGCATTGAAAAAATCCACAAGGCAGAAGAAGACAAGGCATACGCCGAACTCGATGCTTTTGCCGAAACCCGTAATTTCACTATCCACCGCGAGGCCGGGCACATGGTTTTCACTCTGTTGGGTGAGAAAGGACACATCCTTGCCGAGGACGAAGTGCTTGCCTTGCCGAAGGAGCGCCGGGCTGAGATTGAGCAGGCCGAACAGGAGTTGCGCGCCGAGATTACCCGTTATTTCGAGAAAACCCGGCCGATGGAGCGGGTCATGAACGAGGCTCTGGCAGCGTTACAGCGCCAGGTGGTGAAGCCGCTGCTGGAGCACGAATTGCAGGAAATCCGTGTCGGATTGAAAAGACAGATCAAGGATTCCGTCAAGCTCGGTGCTTATCTGGAACAGGTCATGCGGGATTTGCTCGACAATCTGGAACTGTTCAAGGTTTCCGATACCGATGAGGAAAGCCGGCAAAAGGAATTGGACCGAGTGATGTCCCGCTACCGGGTTAACCTGGTAGTGGACAATGATGGTCTGAACGGTGCGCCGGTAATCGTCGAGGACAATCCGTTATTCCGCTCACTGTTCGGCAGCATCGAATACCAGTCCGAAAACGACGTGCTGGTGACTGATTTTACCCGCATCCGTGCCGGCAGCCTGCTCAAGGCGCACGGCGGTTTCCTCATGCTGCATCTGCGCGACTTGCTGGCCGATGCTCTGGTGTGGGAGAAGCTGCGCCGTTTGCTGCGCAGCGGCAGGCTGCAGATCGAGGAACCAGGCACGGCTTTTACCTCGATTGCAGCTGTTTCGCTCGTACCTGAGGCGGTGGATGTAGAAGTCAAGATCGTCCTGATCGGTTCAAGCCAACAGTATTACGAGTTGCAGGAGGAAGACCCGGAGTTCGCACTCCGCTTTCGCGTCAAGGTGGACTTTGCTGAAAGTTTTTTAGCCAGCGCCGAAACCCGCCGCGCCTCGGCCATCTTCGTCGCCCATGCCTGCCGGGAACTGGGGCTGCCGCATTTTTCCGCCGCCGCCGTCGCGCGCCTGCTGGAGGATTCTCACCGGCAAGTGGACGACCAATCGCGCCAAAGCGCGATCTTCGCCCGCGCCGAGGCGCTGGTGATGGAAAGCGCTGCGCTGTGCCACGCGCGCGCTGGCCGCCTGGTCGAGGCAGCGGATATCGAGGCGGCGCTGCGTGCGTGCGTCTTGCGTCATGATTATCCCGAACAACGCCTGCAGGAGTCCATCGCCGAAGGTGAAGTGCTGATTACGCTGCAGGGTGAGAAAGTGGGCCAGCTCAGTAGTCTGACCCAAGTGGATCTGGGGGATTACCGCTTTGGCTTCCCGGTACGCGTCACGGCGCGCACTTTTGCCGGTGAAGATGGCTTGCTCAACATCGAACGCGAGGTGGAAATGTCCGGGCCGATCCACGATAAGGGCGTGTTCATTCTGCAGAACTATCTGTCCGCATTATTTGTCCACACCGCACCGCTCGCGCTCAATGCCTCAATTGTATTCGAACAGGAATATCACGGCATGGAAGGGGATTCTGCATCCTGTGCCGAGCTTTATGTCCTGCTCTCGTCCCTGTCGGATTTACCTCTCAAACAGAGCATTGCCGTTACCGGCGCAGTCAATCAGCACGGCGAAGTGTTGCCGGTAGGCGGGATCAACGAAAAAATAGAGGGTTACTTCCGCGTGTGCGAAACGGCCGGACTGGATGGCAGTCAGGGTGTGCTGATTCCGCACCGCAACCGCCGGCACCTGATGCTGGAACGCAAGGTGGTCGAGGCGGTCGCCAAAGGTTTATTCCATATCCATACTGCGGAGCACGTGAGCGAAGGCATGGAGTTGCTTGCCGGATGCTCATTTGGCATAGCGGATGTGGCAGGTGATTATCCGCATGATAGTGTGCTGGGCCGCGCGCAGCAGACCCTGCTGGCCTATCGTCACGCCTGCCAGGAGTCGCAACATCCGAAGGCGGGACGCAAGCGCTTGTGATGGCGCACGGCAAGGCTGTCGCTGCTGCGCGTTAGCCCATCGCACCCGATCCCACTCAGGGCGACGACGGTGCGACTACTTGATACCAAGGATGCTCATTGCCTTGCCGAGGGTTTCGACTGACTCCTTGTGCTTGCCCTCTTTATGCAGCACTTCGCCTTCAGCCCGCAGTTTTTTGACTTCCGCCGCCTGAACCTCGCTCAGTTTCGGGTTTTTTTCCAGCGCTGTATCGATTTTTCTCATGTCGCTTGTACAGTGGTACGCAAACGCCGCGCTGCTGAACAAGGTCAGGGCGGCAATGGCAATCAGTTGACGTAGTTTCATGTAATCCTCCGGTCTGAGATTTGTCGAGTGCATCAGAAAAAAGTATAGACCGGTTAACGACTTTCGTCACACCGGATGCATCTGGCGTGCCGGGAAATGCGCTCTGCGGATCAGGCGGAACAAAGCATTAAGAGGGTATAATTCAGCAGCGAAATTGAGGTGAATCTGTTCGCCTTGAGTACTGCACTCTCAAGATAAACCAGACACCATTTCTTACTGACACCAACACACTATGGCGCAATACGTTTTTACCATGAATCGCGTGGGCAAGGTTGTCCCCCCCAAGCGGCAGATACTCAAGAACATCTCGCTCAGTTTCTTTCCGGGCGCCAAGATAGGCCTGCTGGGCCTGAACGGTTCGGGCAAATCCACGGTGCTGCGCATCATGGCGGGAGTGGACAAGGATTTCGAGGGCGAAGCCCTGCCGATGCCCAATCTCAATATCGGCTACCTGCCGCAGGAACCGCAACTCAACCCGGAACAGACCGTGCGCGAAGCCGTGCAGGAAGGGCTGGGCGAGGTGGCCAGCGCGCAGCAGAAGCTGGACGCGGTCTATGCCGCTTATGCCGAGCCGGACGCCGATTTCGATGCGCTTGCCGCTGAACAGACGCGACTGGAAGCCATCCTTGCCGCTGGCAGCGGAGGCAGTGACCAGCAACTGGAAATCGCCGCCGATGCGCTGCGTCTGCCGCCGTGGGATGCCGTGGTCAAGAATCTTTCCGGTGGCGAGAAGCGGCGCGTGGCGCTGTGCAAGTTGCTGCTGGAAAAGCCCGACATGCTGCTGCTGGACGAGCCGACCAACCACCTCGATGCCGAGTCGGTGGAATGGCTGGAACAATTCCTGGTGCGTTTCCCCGGCACCGTGGTGGCAGTCACGCATGACCGCTACTTTCTCGACAACGCCGCCGAGTGGATACTGGAACTGGATCGCGGCCACGGCATTCCGTGGAAAGGCAATTACTCCAGCTGGCTGGAGCAGAAAGAAGCGCGGCTGGAGACAGAGAACAAGCAGATCGACGCGCACATGAAGTCGATGAAGCAGGAACTGGAATGGGTGCGGCAGAACCCCAAAGGACGGCAGGCAAAATCGAAAGCACGTATCGCCCGCTTCGAAGAACTCAATTCGCAGGAACACCAGAAGCGCAACGAGACGCAGGAGATCTTCATCCCCGTGGCAGAACGGCTCGGCAATGAAGTCATCGAACTCAACAATGTTTCCAAAGCCTATGGCGACCGCCTGCTGATCGACAACCTCAGCTTCAAGGTGCCGCCCGGCGCCATCGTCGGCATCATCGGCCCGAACGGCGCAGGCAAGTCCACGCTGTTCAAGCTGATCACCGGCAAGGAACAGCCGGATTCCGGCGAAGTGAAAATCGGCTCCACCGTCAGGATCGCGCACGTCGATCAGGCACGCGACTCGCTGGAGAACGATAAAACTGTGTTCGATGCCATCTCCGGCGGCAACGACATTCTCACCGTGGGCAAGTACGAAACCCCTGCGCGCGCCTACATCGGCCGCTTCAACTTCAAGGGCGGCGACCAGGCCAAGATCGTCGGCAATCTTTCCGGCGGTGAACGTGGGCGGCTGCATCTGGCCAAGACGCTGATCTCGGGCGGCAACGTGCTGTTGCTGGATGAACCGTCAAATGATCTGGACGTGGAAACCCTGCGCGCGCTGGAAGATGCGCTGCTCGAATTCGCCGGCTGCGTGCTGGTGATCTCGCACGACCGCTGGTTCCTCGACCGCATCGCCACCCACATCCTCGCGGCGGAAGGCGATTCGCACTGGACCTTCTTCAACGGCAACTACCAGGAATACGAAGCGGACAAGCGCAAGCGTCTGGGCGAAGAAGGCGCGAAGCCGAAGCGGATACGCTACAAGCCGATCAGCCGCTGATGTCGGGGGAGCATGAAACCGTGGCATGCCCCCAATAATTACACATGTGTGCTTTGTGTGGAATGATGGGCGCGCCAGTCGCGTGGAAATCTGCGACTATCACTAAGGAGTAAAACCTATGAGCAAATCGACCAAACAAAAATTGCGCAACATCCATCCCGGCGAAGTATTGCGCGAAGAATTTTTGATTCCCCTCGGTATCTCTCAATGCCGGCTGGCAAAAGAAATCGGTGTGACCGAAGCGCGCATCTCGGCGATCTGCTCCGGCAAGCGGGCGATCACGGCAGATACCGCATTGCGGTTAGCTGCGTTCTTTGGCGCATCGAGTGGTTTCTGGCTCGGCTTGCAGGCGGATTACGATACCGAAGAGGCTGCACAGGAATTGTCAGGCGTACTCGCGCAGATACATCGCTTCGAGCCGCTGGCAGCCTAATCGAATGGGCGGCACAGCATCGTACCGAGTTGATGGAGGACTGGAACCTATGCCAATCAAAACAGTTACCCAAGAATATCGCCCCGCTGGAGTAACGGCAGCAGCGCCTTGGCGAGTGCGCGCGGTCAACGTGCAGCCGGGCTGTCGACTTTCAATCACCTGCAACGATGATACGAGCGGCATCGTGGATATGTCGGCGTTGATATCCAGCGCTGATGCAGGCATTTTCACGGCGCTCAAAGATGCTCAATTATTTTAACAGGTCAGAATCGAACTCGGTGCGCTCATATGGCCGAACGGTGCAGACCTCGACCCGGTGTGGGTGCACGAGGAAATTAGTAAAAATAAAACCTGGTCTGTTCCTAATTCGCACAAGATGCTGGTAGATAGCTGGCAACTGTATGATAATTCCGGCATACCGGCCATTCTGATAGAGGAAGGACAGAATAAATGAAAGCTCCAGTTTCCCGCTTGAAAGACCCGGATATGCAAACAGCTCCGCAAGCATTGATGCGCGCGGCGGAAAAAGCGCGGCTGCTGGCTGAACAAACCGGTACACGCTTTGTGGTGCGCCAGCCTGCTCCACCCTCCGTGGCAGCAAAACAAAAGAAAATAGTGTGACCTGGTTCCTCGACCGCATCGCCACCCACATCCTCGCGGCGTAACCAGCGACTTGGCCACCGTATTGTGGCGGCCTAGTCGAATGGCTAGTAGTTGCATCAGAAGGCAATTCGCAATGGACCTTCTGCAACGGCAACTATCAGGAATACGAAGCGGACAAGAGGAAGCGCCTGGGCGAAGAGGGCGCGAAGCCGAAGCGGATACGGTACAAGCCGATTAGCAGATAAACACGTGACCTGCCATCAATAGTTCACAGTTAATCTTTTAGGAGATTCTTTAATGACTGAACCAAGTTTTTCTGAAGTGTATTTAAAGACATTTACTAAACACAATCCTCATTGCCATGTGCAAATCGAGGGTGATCAATTAGTGATTGAAAAGCCTTGGGGCTTAGATGATGCACATCTTAAATAAATAAGGTAATCCCCCGGCTATGCCGGGGGACTCACTAGGTTTGACCGAGCGCTACGGTCAGCCTGATTCTTCTGACTCGATCAAAAGTTAGGAGAATCAAATGAAAGAGCACCAGAGTCTTTGTCATACGAAA
>JAUSLF010000048.1 GCA_030646695.1 Nitrosomonadaceae bacterium | reverse complement strand
CATTTCGTATGATAAAGACTCTGGTACTCTTTCATTTGATTCTCCTAACTTTTGATCAAGTCAGAAGAATCAGGCTGACCGTAGCGCTCGGTCAAACCTAGTGAGTCCCCCGGCATAGCCGGGGGATTACCTTATTTATTTAATCCGACCTATCGTTACAAAGCTGCTAATGAAAAAAATGCTTATATCTCTGCTGATATTATCCGCGCTATTCCTTTTTTCCCCACAGGTGGTCATGGCCGAAAGTTACCCGGCTAAGGCGGGCGAAAAATTGGCAAATGGCCTTGCTAATGTGGCCACTGGCATCGTGGAAATTCCTAAAACTATAGTTATAACCAGCCGAAGTGAAGGCGTTGCTTATGGTGCGACAGCTGGAATTATGATGGGCATTATGCAGATGGTCGGCCGTACCTTGCATGGCGCCCTGGATGTGGCGACATTTATGGTTCCCACCAAACCATTAGTCACTCCTGAGTATGTTTGGAAAGATTTCAATAAGGAAACCACTTATAGTTCTGACCTGCAATTACGCTAATGCATATTTGAGCAAACAGGCCGATCTTTCTAGCCCCGCAAAGGGACTAAACGGGGCGGAGCGCGCCTCTCTTTCTTTGATAGAGGCAGCATCCTGTATTTTTCTGCGCCACCTGCGCCGCCGTTGGCAAACCAAGCCCGTGGGAAGCTCAATCAATAAAGGCGGCTCTCCGTGACTCCACACGACCAATCACCATACCTCGCTGCCAATGTGAGTCGACGAGAAGTCTGGGCGTGGGCGATGTACGATTTTGCCAATTCCGGCTATACCACTGTTGTCATCACCGCAATTTTTAATGCTTACTTCGTTGCGGTCGTCGCGGGCAATCAAGAGTGGGCAACATTTGCCTGGACTTTGGCGCTGGCGGTTTCGTATGCGCTCATTATCCTGACAGCACCGGTATTGGGTGCGTATGCTGATGCCCATGCGGCGAAAAAGCGTCTGCTGTTCGTGACCACCGTTGGCTGTGTTGGATTCACTGCGCTGCTTTGTTTTGTCGGACCAGGTGATTTGTGGCTGGCCATAGCACTCATCATTCTTACCAATTTCTTTTTCGGCAGCGGCGAAAACCTGATTGCTGCCTTCCTGCCGGAACTGGCACCGGGAGAAGCTTTGGGAAAAGTGTCAGGCTGGGGCTGGTGTCTGGGTTATATCGGGGGTCTGATCAGCCTGGGTTGCTCGCTCATTTATGTTACCTGGGCGCAGGGACAGGGACAACAGGCCGAACAGTTTGTGCCTGTGACCATGCTGATAACCGCCGTTCTGTTCGCTGCGTCCAGCATTCCTACTTTTCTTTATCTGAAGGAACGGGCGCTGCCGCAGCCGCATCAGGCTGGACGGCGCGTAGTGCGTCAGTCAATCGCGCGCTTGAGCGAGACACTCAAGCATGCCAGCCGCTATCGCGACCTGATGCGCTTCCTTTCCTGCCTTGTGTTCTATCAGGCGGGGATCCAGACGGTGATCATACTGGCAGCGATATACGCTCAGCAAGTAATGGGTTTTGACGCCAGCGACACCATGCTCCTGGTATTGCTGGTCAATATCACCGCAGCGCTGGGTGCATTCGCGTTCGGCAGCGTTCAGGACAGAATTGGCCATATCCCTACCATCGCGCTGACTCTGGTTGGCTGGATCATCATGGTGTTGCTGGCTTGGGCTGCGGAGGGCCGCGCCATGTTCTGGCTGGCTGCCAACATCGCTGGTCTGTGTCTTGGTGCTTCCCAGTCTGCGGGACGGGCGCTGGTCGGGTTTTTCAGCCCCGCTTCCCGCCGGGCAGAATTTTTCGGGCTATGGGGCTTGGCAGTAAAGCTGTCGTCGATACTCGGCCCAGTCACCTATGGGCTGATCAGCTGGATTACGCGTGGCGACCACCGTCTTGCGATGCTGGTCACCGGCGTCTATTTTATTATCGGCTTGGTAATATTAATGAGCGTGAATGTGCACCGCGGTCGGCAGGCAGCATTGTACGGTGAAGCAGACCTTTAAAATTCACCGAATGTGGCTCAACGCCCCTCAATGCTGCATATGGTGATGCCCGCTGTGGCTGTCGGCGGCGGGTTTGCTGGTAGCGGGTTTCTTGGTTGCCGCGGGCTTGGCCTTGGCCTTGGGCTTGAGCGGGGTGAAGCGCGCCGACTGCGCCTCCTGCCCCGGCAGCTTGACGAACACCACGATCACGCTCTGCGGCTTGAGCGTAAACTCGCCGCTGCCCTTGAACACAT
>JAUSLF010000047.1 GCA_030646695.1 Nitrosomonadaceae bacterium | reverse complement strand
CTGGTATCGTTGCTCACTGGTGAGCTGATTGTAGTGCTTCATCTGTGCTCCTTTTACTTGGTCGTTTAAGAGGCTCCGATACTACCGCAGCTCGCCTCCAAATTTCCTTACAAAAGTTGCACTTCAAAGTTGAATCCGCCCTGTATTTTGTTGGCGTGTAATGGTTTTTATTGCCAGCCATCCGGATATCATCACCAATAGTGGTGACAGGCGAATGGCAGCTTTTGGCACAACTGAGACCTTCAGCGCATGGTTGACAGCAGTGGCGTAAATCAAAATGTCGATAACCTCCACCATGACCCGCTTCGGCGGGGTTTTTTATTTATTTTTGGTGTATCCGGTATCGTATCCGCTGGGTGTTTTCGTGTTTGCAAAAGGCAGAAGTGTATCCAGAACAGTATCCATTTTTAATGGGTATCCGGCCTTAGTCCTCTCCAAAGCTTGCTTTACATGGCAATTATATTTTGTTACCCATGCAGACAAACAGAACCCGGCTTTCCATATTCCTTTGCCATTTTCATCGTAGCAATTCCACAGTCACTTCATTCTGGCATACGCCGTCGCGCTCGAACACGCTGATGTTTTGCAGTGTAGTCTGTGCAATGCTGGACAAAGCCTCATCGGTAAAAAATCCCTGATGTCCTGTGATCAGCACATTTGGAAAAGTCAGCAGGCGCTCGAACACGTCATCCTGTATCACCTGATCGGACAAATCCTGAAAGAACAGATCGCCTTCCTGCTCATACACGTCCAGACCCAGATGGCCTATTTTCGAAGATTTCAGCCCTTCAATCACCGCCAGCGTATCGATCACTGCGCCGCGGCTGGTGTTGATCAGCATCACGCCCTGCTTCATGCGCGCAACCGCCGCTGTGTCGATCAGATGGCGCGTTTGCTGATTCAACGGACAATGCAGCGTAATGATGTCGCTGACTGCGGTGAGTTTCTCCAGCGGAACATATTCCACCCCCAGGCTGATGCATTCGGGGCTGGGCTGCGGGTCATGCGCAATCAGGCGGCAACCAAAGCCATGCAGTATTTGCGCGACCGCCGCACCGATGCGTCCCGTGCCGACAATGCCGACGGTCTTGCCGCGCAATTCAAAGCCGAGCAATCCTTGCAAAGCAAAATTGCCATTACGCACACGATTGTAGGCACGATGAAGATGCCGATTGAGTGCCAGCATCAAAGCCACGCTATGCTCTGCCACCGAGTGCGGCGAATAGGCGGGGACCCGCACCACACGCAGCCCCAAGTCATTCGCCGCCTGAATATCCACATTGTTAAAACCTGCACAGCGCAGGACGATCAGACGAGTGCCTTGTGCTGCCAGCGCTGTTAGCACGGCAGCATCCAGCGTATCATTCACGAATACACACACGGCGGGAAAACCCGCCACCATCTGCCGCGTCTCCTCGCACAAACGTGAATCGAAAAACATCAGCTCATGCCCGGCGTCATGGTTGGCCGCCAGAAGAAATTGCCGGTCATAGGACTGGGTGCTGCAAACAGCAACTCTCATTACAACCTCTTTATTGTGCTGCTGCGTGACACCGCTGCAGTCTCTTCACTAATACGGCAATACCACGTCAGGCTTGGCTTGCAGGATAACTTTACGGAAATCTTCCTGAATGCGCTTTAAGGCTGCTGCGTTGTCAGCCTCGAAGCGTAATACGATCACCGGCGTGGTATTGGATGAGCGCGCCAGGCCAAAACCGTCCTGGTATTCCACTCGCAGTCCGTCGATGGTGATGACGCGTTCCGGGTTATCAAAGCGGGCAGTCTTTTGTAATTGCGCGATGAGCGCGTAATTCTCGCCTTCCTTCAGTCTGATTTGCAGTTCCGGGGTATTGATCGCGTCGGGGATAGCGTGCAGCGTGGCGTTGATGTCCGTCTGGTGACTGAGTAATTCCAGCAATCGCGCGCCCGCGTAGAGACCATCATCGAATCCATACCAGCGTTCTTTGAAGAAAATGTGGCCGCTCATTTCGCCTGCCAGCAGCGCGCCGGTTTCTTTCAGTTTGCCCTTGATGAACGAATGCCCGGTTTTCCACATGATCGGCTTGCCGCCATGTTGCTCGATCCATGGCGCCAGGTTGCGGGTGCATTTCACATCAAAAATGATCTGCCCGCCGGGGTTTCTGGATAACACATCGGCGGCAAACAGCATTAACTGGCGGTCGGCGTAAATGATGCTGCCGTCCTTGGCAACCACGCCCAGACGGTCGCCATCACCGTCGAAAGCGAGCCCGATTTCAGCATCCGTAGTTTTGAGCGCATGGATCACGTCACGCAGATTTTCAGGCACCGATGGATCGGGATGGTGATTGGGAAAAGTCCCATCCACCTCGCAAAACAGTTCGGTTACTTCGCATCCCAGCCTGCGGTAGAGCGCTGGCGCGTAGGCACCGGCCACACCATTGCCGCAATCGACGATAATTTTCATCGGCCGCGCCAGTTTGATATCACTGGTGATACGCTGCAGATAAGTCTCGCTAATGTTGTGCTGGCGATAGCCGCCGCTGCCATCCACCAGATCGCTGTTTTCGAGGCGCAGGCGCAGAGCCTGAATCGATTCAGCCGCCAGAGTTTCACCGCCCAGCACCATTTTCAGACCATTGTAGTCGGGTGGGTTATGGCTGCCGGTGACCATCACGCCGGAGTAATTGCACAACTCATGGGCAGCGAAGTAAAGCATGGGGGTGGCAACCATTCCCACATCTACCACATTGACACCGCTTTTTTGCAGACCTCTTGCCAATGCCTGCGCCAGTTCCGGCCCCGACAATCTGCCGTCGCGGCCTATCGCTACCGCTGCGAGCCCACGTGCCCGTGCTTCCGAACCGATGGCGTGACCAATGGCTTCGACGATTGCAGCAGTCAGGGTTTTGCCAACGACACCGCGAATATCGTAGGCCTTGAAAATTTCGTTGGGGAGATTGTGCATGGCGCGATTCAAAAATGGGTTATCTGTTGATCTGGTCAACCCAAGCCGCCTTCTTCAGCGACAAAGCCGGCAAAAATGTAGGGTCACACAGGCTAGTGATGCCCAGCTACGGCACCACCCTTGAGGGTATAGCGGGTGCCGCAGTAGGGACACAACGCCTCCCCCGTATTCTCGATCGGCAGGTACACGCGCGGATGCGAGTTCCAGAGCTGCATGGACGGCATGGGGCAGTGCAGGGGCAAGTCATCCGTAGTAATTTCTATCTGCCGCTGTTTATTGTCGCTGGTGTGATCCTGCATGGACTGCTCCGTCAAACTTGATCAAACATAAGTAAGCCAGTCGGCACGATTCTTGGCCTTGCCGCTGACACAGTCAAAAAACATGGCTTGCAATCTGGCGGTGATCGGGCCGCGTGTGCCGCTGCCGATAGTGCGGTTATCGAGTTCACGAATCGGTGTGACTTCCGCTGCGGTGCCGGTAAAGAATGCTTCATCAGCACAATAGACTTCGTCGCGCGTGATGCGTTTTTCGATCACAGGAATGCCGATTTCTGCGGCAAGTTCGATGATTGAGGCGCGGGTGATACCTTCCAGGCAGGAAGTCATGTCTGGCGTATAGAGTTTACCGTGCTTGATGATGAAAATGTTTTCGCCCGATCCTTCCGCTACATAGCCGTCCACATCCAGCAGCAACGCCTCGTCGTAGCCATCATGAGCCACCTCCTGGTGTGCCAGAATTGAGTTGGCATAAGTGGTAACCGATTTGGCGCGACACATGTTGACGTTGACATGGTGACGCGAGAATGATGAAGTCTTGACACGGATACCTTTCTCCATGCCATCCACACCGAGATAGGCGCCCCACGGCCAGGCAGCGACAGCCACATGCACCGAGAGCGTCTTGGCGGAAATTCCCATGGCCTCGGAACCGTAGAAAGCAATCGGGCGGATATAGCACGATTCCAGTTTATTCTGCTTTACCACCTCACGTTGGGCTTGCATCAGGGTAGCCTTGTCGTAAGGCATTTTCATCATGAAGATATGCGCCGAATTGAATAGCCGGTCGGTATGTTCCTGCAGACGGAAAATCGCAGGACCTTGGGCAGTCTGGTAGGCGCGCACACCTTCAAACACCCCCATGCCATAGTGCAAAGTATGAGTGAGTACATGTGTGGTGGCGTCGCGCCAGGGAACCATTTTACCGTCGTTCCAGATAACGCCATCGCGGTCAGCCATTGACATTCAGGGACTCCCACAGAGATTTAAAGGCATTCATTCTAACGTATTTTCCAGGGAAGATTAAAACACAGAGAGAGGTTGGGCCTCCTATACACCGAACACCTCTTGCCACAACTGTAATACCGCCGCACGGGCATCGCTCAAATAATCCGCTTCAACACGCGCAAATTTTTGCGACTTGTCTACCGTTGGCGCTGTTCCTGCCAGACCTGAGTTACCGCTCAACCTCAAGCGGTGTTGCACCCGCCGAAATTCCCGGTAAGCGTTAAGCACCAGTTCAGCGGCCTGCACGGGAATGAGTCCCAGTTTTCCAGCGAGCTTTAACAGCGCAATATTACCGATATTGCCGGTCAACTCCGGATGGTCGCAAGCATGACCGAGGACAAGATATTGCACCATGAATTCAACATCGATAATACCACCGCGATCATGCTTGATATCAAACAACCCGCTTGGATTGGGGTGGGTGTCCAACATTTTCTGCCGCATTACCAGGACTTCATGTTTAAGATTCGCCAGGTCACGCCGCTGGCAAAGGACTTCCTTGCGAAGGTGCTCGAAAGCCTCCCCCACAGGATGAGCGCCTGCCACGAAGCGTGCTCGTGTCAATGCCTGGTGTTCCCACACCCAAGCCTGTTTTCGCTGGTATTGCTCAAAAGCTTCAATGGAACTTACCAGCAAACCGCTGCTGCCATTGGGGCGCAAGCGCAAATCGGTTTCATACAACAGCCCGGCTGAAGTATAGCTGGTAAGCCAGGAATTGATGCGCTGACCCAGCCTGGCGTAGATTTCCGGGGCATCGGGATGAATGTCGTCATAAAGAAAAATGATATCAAGATCGGATGCATAGCCCAACTCCTTTCCACCCAACTTGCCGTAACCGATGATGGCAAAAGCGGGTTGATCCCGATGCTTCTTTCTTAACCCTGACCATGCAAGATGCAACACCGTATCCAACACCAGATCGGCGAGATCAGTCAAATGATCGCTCAGGGTTTCCAGCGGTAGCAATCCCTCCATATCCCTGACCAGTAACTGGAATACCTGAGCATGTTGAAAATGCCGCAGCACGTCCATTTGTTGCTCGACATTATCATCTCCGGGATGGTTGACATCGTTTAATTGCTGCGCCAGTTCCGCACTGGATCTGGACCAGTCGGGCATGCTGTGGAGATCAGCCGGATTGAGCAACTCATCCAACAAAATGGGATGTCGGCCCAGATATTCACTGGCCCATTGACTGGTACTGGCAAGCTTGGCTATGCGTTCCAAAGCTTGTGGATATTCCAGCAGCAACGCGAGATAGGCGGCGCGGCGACTCACACTTTCGAGCAATTGCAGCATGCGTTCCAGAGTGTGGTCGGCTGGCGGGAACTTGACCGCCACTTCTATGATGGCCGGAACCAATGCATCCACTCGCTGCCGACTGGACTCGGGCAACTGCCGATAACGGCCACTATGGCGAAATTCCTGCAAGCAGCAGAGAATTCTTGTCGGATCAGAAAACCCCAGCGCATCCAGTTGGGCAGTAGCCGCGTTGATCTCGGTCTCGTCCTTCGCTGGTTCCTGCCACAGCCATGCCAACGTATCCCGGGTTTGGGATTTTTGGGGAGTAGCAAAAACCAGCTCAAAGTGACGAGTTACATTCCTGCGATGGATATCAAGATGCTGTAAAAAAACAGCATGACTGGAAAAACCCATGGCAGCGGCCATCAGCGCCTGATCCGCTGGATTTCCCGGCAACATTTGGGTCTGTTGATCATCGAGATACTGCAAACGGTGCTCCAGATTGCGCAGAAAACGATAGGCATCTGCGAGCTCCGCAACAGTTTTATCTGGCAGTTGCCGCTTTTCCTGCAGACACCGCAGAACGGCAAGCGTGGGACGGATGCGCAAATCAGCATCACGCCCGCCGCGGATCAGTTGAAATACCTGAGCGATGAATTCGATTTCGCGAATACCGCCGGGTCCGAGCTTGATGTCATCGTGCATTTCGCGGCGGCTGACCTCCTTACGGATTTGCGCGTGCAGATCGCGCATGGATTCATAAACACCGAAATCAAGATATTTCCGAAATATGAATGGTCGTGCTATCTGCTGCATGAGCCTCGACTCTTCTGCGCGCGGACCGGCGATTAACCGGCCTTTGATCCAGGCGTAGCGCTCCCATTCACGCCCTTGAGTGATAAAATATTTTTCCAGCATGGCAAAACTCATTGCCAGCGGGCCGCTATCGCCATAAGGACGTAACCGCATGTCCACCCGGAACACATAACCGTCGGCCGTGATGTCATGGAGGCTGGCGATCAGCTTTCGCCCCAGGCGGGCGAAAAAATCGTGATTGGAAATGGGTCTTGCTCCACTGGTCTCACCATCTTCAGGATAAATGAAAATCAGATCCACATCCGATGAAACATTGAGCTCACCGCCACCAAGCTTGCCCATGGCAACTACCAGCATTTCCTGAACTACCCCGCTCTCCGCACCTTTGGGCAGGCCGTAGCGGCCGGGATCAGCCAACCAGGTTTGATGACGTTCCAGCGCGAAGCCGATGGTGATTTCGGCCAGGCTGGTCATGCTGGTCATGACTTCGTCAAGATCAGCCATTCCGCCCAGATCACGTACTATCAGGCGCAACATTACCCGCTTGCGCAAGCTGCGCAGCGCCCTATGCAGAATTGCCTCGTCCGTGGCAGCACCGCAATCCGCATCCAGGTACGCCTGCATTTCTTCCCTGAGAAAAGGGCGTTGCAGATTTTGTAGAAGCTCTGTACGCAATTCCGGTTCACTTTCGAGCAAGCGCTGTACATAGCGACTGAACGGCAGGGCGGAACTGATTATTTCTTCGACAGAGTGATTAGCTGTGTGCATGGTTGAGAATTCGGGGTTACAATGAATTTTATGGGACTGGCCACTCAGGCGGCATCCGTGCAGCCCGCCTGAAAGACTGAACAAAGGAAGGCGCGCTGTATCTAAATCTGGATGCGATACTGTGCCCTACCATCCGGAGCAAATCCCGAATGGGTATTATCCTTTCCCAAGACAGAGTTAAGCATACTTTCCCGGCTGTGAAACTGGAACTATTTGTTGAATTTGTCAGTCATTTTACCTCTTGTGCGGCGTAGTGACTTCTGGTTCCGATTGCTGACGCGGAGCCTGCTTGTCATGGCAGTTTTCTTTTCCGTGCTGCTGCTGGCGTTGCGTCACTGGCTGCTACCCGACATTGAGCATTATCGTGAAGATATTGCCGCCGTCATCAGTCAGGCTGCCGGGCAGCATGTAACTATCGGTGCAGTCAGTGCAAACTGGGAGGGACTACGCCCTCATCTGATGCTGCGCACGGTACAGGTACATGACAAAGAAGGCAATCCTGCATTGCTGCTGAACCAGATAGAAAGCACCCTGTCGTGGCTTTCCTTGTTGCACGGTGAAGTACGCTTTCATGCAATCAGGATCGCGCAGCCCGATCTAACCGTACGCCGCGATGCTGGCGGCATTATCCATGTAGCGGGGATTGCACTCAGCCCAGACCAGAGTGATGGCGGCTTCGCTGATTGGCTGCTGCGCCAGAGGCGGCTTATTATCAGCGATGCCAGAATTCTCTGGCAGGACGATCAGCGTGGTGCACCACCATTGGAACTGAAAGCCGTCAACTTGCGCCTGGAAAATCGCGGGCAACACCATCGCTTCGGGATCCATGCCATCCCGCCCAGTGAACTTGCCGCTCCGCTGGATGTGCGCGGGGATTTTACTGGCGCCTCATTGAGCGCCCTTGGAAAATGGCGCGGGCAACTGTTCACACAACTTGATTATGCCGATATTGCCGCCTGGCGCGCCTGGCTGCCGTTCCCGGAAGCAATTGAATTCAATCACGGTGCTGGCGCGCTACGCATGTGGCTCGCGGTGGACGGGACAGTGGTGGAGGGATTAACAGCAGATGTACGTTTACAGAACGTCAAAACACGCCTGGCACAAGAACTGCCGGAGCTGAATCTTATCCGCCTGCAGGGAAGAGTGGGGTGGAAAAAAATAACTAACAGCACGGATGAAGGCGCTGAGTTGTCTACGCGTGGACTAAGTATTTCCATTCATGGCGAGCAGACGCTGCAACCGCTGGATTTCTCGTTGCAGGCATTCCCCGCGCGCGACGGCAGATCAGGCAGCGGAAAATTGAGTGTCAATGCACTGGAACTCGAGACCCTGATGAATCTGGCGGAATACTTGCCGATTCACGCGCCGCTGCGTAAACGTCTCGATGAGCTATCCCCTACTGGGGAGATTCGAGATCTACGGGCAGAGTGGAATGGCGAATGGCCTGCACCGGCGCACTTCGGTGTAAAAGGCCGGTTCGTCAATCTCGGTATGAAGAAATTCGACCAAATACCGGCGTTCAGCGGCCTCAGCGGCAATATCGACGGTACCGAGCAGGGTGGCACCCTGAATCTTAATTCGCAAAAAATCAATGTGGCGCTACCGGCGGTATTCCGTGAGCCAGTAATGCTGGACACATTCACCGGCCGGGTCAGTTGGGGATTGCTAACCGACAAGAATCCCATCGAATTCAATTTCAACAATATTGCATTTGCCAACGGCCATGCTGCCGGGGTCATTCATGGCAGCTATCGCAGCGTGCCTGACGGGCCGGACGTAATTGATCTGAGCGGCCATCTGACACGCGCAGACGCGCGCTATGTGGGACGCTATGTGCCAACAATGGTGAACCAGCCTACTCGCGATTGGCTGGACAAGTCGATTGTGGCGGGAGAACTTAGCGATGTGCGGCTGCATCTCAAGGGCAACGTGGCTGAATTTCCTTTCAAACATAACGAGCATGGTGTTTTTCAGATAAATGCGAAAGCCTCTGGCGCAGTACTGGATTACCTTCCGGAATGGCCCAGAATAGAAAACATATCGGCTGATCTGCTGTTTCATGGCAGTCGCATGGAAATCATTGCCTCCCAGGCGAATATTTTTGATGCCCGGTTGGACAAGGTGAAGTTACAAATCGCCGACATGACCGAGCCCGATGCGCTGCTTGAAATTGAGGGTGCAGCCAGTGGCGCCACCAAAGAATTCATAAAATTCATCGAGAGAAGTGCGCTAAGCAGCTACGCCAGTGGCATAGTCGACGGTATCAGCACTATGGGAGACGGGGAACTATTACTCAAACTTGATATCCCTTTATATCGCCCGGATGACATCAAATTAACCGGCAGCTATCAGTTCATCGACAACCAGATTACCCCTGGTTCCTATCTACCCAAGCTGGAGAAGGTGAACGGGGTACTGGCTTTTACCGAATCCAGCATAAAAATAGAAAAAATCACTGCCCAGATACTAGGCGGACCGGTAGTCATCAATTCCTCTACTCCACCCGAGGGTAGCATCCGCATAACCGCGATTGGCAAGGCCAACCTCGATAATCTGCGCCAGCTTGCCCGGAACAAACCGGCTACTGCTGCACAAGTGTGGACGCGGCATTTGCGCGGGAGCACCGATTGGCGTGCAGTCCTGCAGATACACAACAAATTGGTCAACATGTCCCTTGAGTCATCATTGCTAGGCATTGCTTCAGACTTGCCCGAGCCTTTTTTCAAGGCTGCCACTGATCCAATGCCACTGCGTTTTGAGAGGAAAGCCGTAGATTCACGCCGGGATGATCTGATCTTGCGCTATGGCGGACTGGTGGCAGCACAGATCAAGCGTTCCCGAGATAGTGCAGGCAATTATCATGCGGGGCGTGGTATGGTCAGTTTCGGCACAGCATCCACTTTATCACCTGCAAGAACTGGTGTGATAGCGAACGGATCATTGCCGTTATTGGATCTGGATCAGTGGCGTAGTCTATTCAAGCAATTCAATGAAGGGACGGGGCCTTCGCTGGGTCTGACACAGATCAACCTGCACCTAGGTGTGCTCGACTTTCTTGACAGACGCTTTAACAATGTCACGTTGAATGCCCGCATGGATGGCGGAGTATGGCATTCCACCGTTGCGAGCAAGGAAATCAGCGGTGATATCAACTGGTATCCATCCGGCAATGGTAAAGTGGTGGCGCGATTGAAAAGCTTGGTCATGCCCGCTGCCTCTCCCGCCAGATCGGCTACGGCAACGCAAGCACAACCGCAGGAGAAGAATTTGCCTGCGCTGGATGTGGTGGCGGATAATTTTATCATCAGCGAAAAGCCATTGGGCAGACTTGAATTGCTGGCAAATCAGCAGAAACAGGATTGGCATATTGAGAAACTGCATATCACCAATTCCGACAGCTCGCTGACAGCGAAGGGAATATGGCACAGTCACGCCACCCCTCCCCGCATCCAAACCGACATCAAACTGGAAGCCAGCGACATCGGCAAGCTTCTGACCCGTTTGGGCTACCCTGATCGCGTGAAACGCGGCAAGGGCGGACTTGAGGGCGTATTGTCGTGGTCCGGTAGCCCCCGATCGATCGATTATTCTACACTGTCCGGCAGCCTCAAGCTGAAAGCCAAGCAGGGCCAGTTTCCTAAACTTGAAACGGGAATCGGTAAACTATTCAGTATTTTTGACCTGCAAGCGCTGCCACGGAGGATTACACTGGATTTCCGCGATGTGCTCACTGAGGGTTTCGGTTTCGACGACATTTCCGGTAATATTAAAATCAGTCGCGGTGTGGCGGTCACTGACGACCTCAGAATCAAGGGGTCTGCGGCAAAATTTGTCATGAGTGGTGAAGTGGATCTGGCAGCGGAAACCCAGAAACTGCATGTCAAGGTGATGCCTTCACTGGGACTGGTCACACCGGTGGCGGGCATCGCTTCCATGATTGCAAACAAGGAGTTGAAAGACCCGTTCGATCAGGTGGTGTCCAGCGAATATAATGTTACCGGTACTTGGGCAGATCCGGTTATAACCGAAATAGTCCGTTAAATAAAAACGAAATCAATGACCGATGGCTCAAGCGCTCTCACCGCACCCCTATCTGGAAAGACTGGTAGCGGCCCAATTCGTGTCGCCGCCATCCAGATGGTGGCGGGGCCCAACGTATTTGCCAATTTGAAGGAGGCTGCACGCCTGATCGAGATAGCCGCTTCCCAGGGAGCGAAGCTGGCAGCGCTGCCGGAGTATTTCTGCCTCATGGGTATGAAAGACGCCGACAAGGTGGCAGCGCGTGAACAGGATGGTAGCGGACCAATACAGGAATTCCTGAGCGAGACCGCCAGACGCCTCGGTATCTGGCTGGTGGGCGGCTCTGTGCCACTGGTATCATCCAGACCCGACAAAGTGCGCAACAGCTGTCTGGTGTACGACGATGCGGGCAAACAGGTGGCACGTTACGACAAGATACATCTATTCGGTCTTGAACTTGGCAGCGAACACTATTCTGAGGAAGAAACCATCGAAGCAGGCAGTGGAGTAGTCGCCCTGGAATCGCCGTTCGGCCGTATCGGCCTTTCCATTTGCTATGATCTGCGTTTCCCGGAACTTTACCGCTCGATGGGGAAGGTGGATATCATTCTCGCCCCGGCAGCTTTTACGGCAACAACTGGCAGAGCTCATTGGGAAACATTGATTCGCGCCCGTGCCATCGAGAACTTGGCGTATGTGATTGCACCTGCTCAGGGTGGTTATCATGTCAATGGTCGTGAAACCCATGGCGACAGTATGATCGTTGACCCATGGGGAGTGGTGCTCGATCGCCTGCCGCGTGGAGCCGGGGTAGTAATTGCCAATATCAACCCGGAGTATCAGGCCAGCTTGCGTAACAGCCTGCCCGCATTGAATCACCGCACCTTGCACCATTGTTAAAATCTTCCGCTAACAATATTTTCCTTGATTGATCAAATGATGAAACTGGATACCATGATCACCGAACCCGTCACCGAGCCCAATGATCTATTCGCCATGGCTGAACGTTGTCTGCTGGCGCCCTACGAGATAGACGCAGCCGGATTGCAGCAGGTGTTCGGGCAAATACTCACACATCATATCGATTACGCTGATTTGTATTTTCAATATAACCGCGCCGAGGGTTGGGTGCTGGAAGAAGGTATCGTCAAATCCGGCAGCTTCAACATCGATCAAGGCGTGGGCGTACGCGCAGTAAGTGGCGACAAAACCGCATTTGCCTATTCTGACGACATCAGTTTGCCCGCGCTTGCCTCGGCGGCACAAGCTACTCGTGCCATCGCTAGTCAAGGGGTGGCACGTTCGGTGCAGGCTGTCAGGCGCAGTAAAGGGCGCGAGCTCTACCTGCCGCAGGATCCCATCGCCAGCCTTGGGGATGCAGACAAGGTAGCCTTGCTGGAAAAACTTGAGGGTTATGCCCGCGCAGTCGACAAACGCGTAATCCAGGTGATGGCATCACTCGCCGGCGAATACGAAGTAGTGCTGGTGGCACGCAGCGACGGCCTGATGGCGGCGGACGTGCGGCCGCTGGTACGAGTCTCGCTGCAAATCATCGCCGAGCAGAATGGCCGTCGCGAACAGGGCGTCGCAGGTGGTGGCGGGCGCTTCGATTACGCCTACTTCACCGAAGATGTATTGCGCGATTACGCCGCAAAAGCGGTGCATCAGGCACTCGTCAATCTGAACGCGAAGCCTGCTCCAGCCGGAACCATGACAGTAGTGCTGGGTGCCGGCTGGCCCGGAATACTATTGCATGAAGCTATTGGTCATGGCCTGGAAGGAGATTTCAACCGTAAGGGGAGTTCCGTATTCTCGGGGCGCGTTGGTGAGCGCGTCGCTGCAACCGGTGTGACCGTAGTGGACGATGGCACATTGGCACGGCGACGCGGATCACTGAACATCGACGACGAAGGCAATCCCACTCAATGTACCGTGCTGATCGAGAATGGCATTCTCAAAGGCTATCTGCAGGACAGCCTGAACGCCCGATTGATGAAAGTACCCGTCACCGGCAACGCCAGACGAGAATCGTTCGCCCACATCCCCATGCCACGCATGACCAACACTTACATGTTGAATGGCGATAAAGATCCGGAAGAAATCATTGCTTCGGTTAAACATGGCCTGTATGCGGTGAATTTCGGTGGCGGTCAAGTGGACATTACCAGCGGAAAATTTGTCTTCTCTGCTGCCGAAGCCTACATGATCGAAGACGGAAAAATTTCTTACCCGGTGAAAGGGGCAACCTTGATCGGCAACGGACCTGAGGTACTCACACGTGTTTCCATGATAGGCAACGACATGACACTCGACCCTGGTGTCGGCACTTGCGGTAAAGAAGGCCAGAGCGTACCGGTGGGAGTGGGACAGCCAACGCTACGGATAGACGGGCTGACGGTGGGGGGAACTGCGTAAGGATTGCTTTTCAGTGTCGCTTCCTGCACTCCTGAATTTATCCTGCAACATTTACGATTCTGGTACCAGCAAGCCGGTCGTGCAGGAACTGGTGGTCGCGGTCGAACAGCGCCCAAAATATTCCGCAACCAAACAGGGAAATGCCGACTACTGCAAACAGGTAGCGCGCGATTGCCTGCTTCAGGTTAATCCCTTCCCCCACAGTAGTGGTCAGCCGCAATTTCCAGGTTTGCATCGCTAGAGTTTGTCCACCGTGGGTCCAAAACCAGATGAAATAAGTGCCCATTACCAGTAACAGATAGAACTGGTGGGCTGGCTTAAAGAAAACGGAATCTGGATCGCGGAATACGAGATGAAAAATAAAGCTGGCGATAAACAGTACTGCAACCAAAAGCAGGGACTCGTAGATCATGCTCAGTATTCGCCGCCAGAATCGAGACATGGGGGGGGTTATTGTTTCAGGGACTTTATTCAAGGGATGGGGCTCTCACTATAGCAAGGTGCTCTATAACCGGACTACGGGCGGACAGGAAGCCAGCTTGACGTCTTGGGTGGAGGACTACCCGAGGCTTTCCCCTGGCATTCCTGCAACTGTTCGTATTCGCGCCATTACTGCTTGACCTCATGCCGCCTGTTAGCCGGTAGTTGCACAATTTTCAATGGTAGCAAACTTTCTCGACTTGCCGGAACAGTTTGCTGAAGGACGAGCAGAGGACCATAGACCGCTGGGGAACGGAGAACAAACCAGAGAAATTAAATCAACCGATGAACTGGCCAGTCACGGGCGCCTGCTTCGATTGACACCATGCAGGCGGCGAGCCGTATTGTTTTCATCACGTCCAGCAGGAGGACGCCCGTCTTTCACCTGCGACAATTTGCCACATTGTAGTACCTCGTTTATCCACCTATTATCTGATTTTACTGGTTGCCCAGGAAAAGCTCCCGCCAGGAACAAAATGCGCTGTGCCGCCGCGTTTACCATATGTAGACCGGAAGATTACGTGGTAGAATCCAAATAGTGGAATACGACTCACTCTTATTTACTGTATGCAAGTGATAACAGGTATTTTCAAAACCAAGTCGCGCCAAACCGGCATGAGAGATGCCGCGCCCGCCACAATCACCGCCGCGCCAACACCGAAGAGAGCCATCGGTTTGCCATTATTTCTGGCTGGCATGCCTATAACACTTCTTGCGTGGCACAACGTAGCCGGCAGGATGCGGATACTCAGTCCGGAGGCTGGCTGGTGATGCGCCGTTTGCTCCTTGTGCTAATGCTGACCGTGTCAGGCATGGCTATAGCGGCGCACGACGTTCGCCCCTTCGTTCCCGGCAGCCTGGCGCAAATACTTGCGGCCCGTGAGGACAGGCCTTTCATCCTTGTTTTCTGGTCGCTCGAATGTCAATACTGCCCGACTGAATTGAAAATGTTGGGGGCGCTTAAACAGCGCTACCCCAAGCTGGATGTCGTTCTGGTTGCTACCGATACACCCAATGATGCACCCCAACTTGCAACTCGAGCAAAGAGCTATGGGATGGGCAAGGTGGAACAATGGGTCTTTGCCGAGGATATACCGGAGCGCTTACGTTTTGAGATTGACCGTCGTTGGTATGGCGAATTGCCGCGTACGCAGTTTTACGACCGGGCGCATCGGCGTGAAATCAAGACCGGCTTGATCAACCAGAAATATGTCGAAGACTGGATAGCTCGCAATGTTACGCTTGACCCGGCCCGGCGCTGAGTACCTGGCGACCCGGCGCAACCCCGCCTTCTTGCCGGGTTTGCTGTTTGTCGTTGCGGCTCACGGTGCCCTGCTCTACGGCCTGTGGAGCCAGCGGCTGATTCCACCGCCGGAAGAAATAGCGACACTGTTCGTCAACTTTATCACTGCACCCAAACCGAAGGAAGAATTCAAAACCGAGCTGCAGCCGCCCAAGCCGAAACTGGAAAAGAAGCCGCAATCGCGGCAACTGGTCGCTGAAACACCGGTGCTGTCAGAAAATGAACCGGTTGCGCCGTCGCCACCGCGAGAACCCGAAACGGCAGCAGTAGCGCCGCCTGCGCAGATGCCGCAAGGTCCGGTCACATTGTCCGCGGAGCTATCGGTCGTCTGCCCTGAATTGAGCGCACCCTCCTACCCGCCACTGTCGCGCCGGCTTGGTGAAGAAGGCAAACTGATGCTACGGGTGGAGCTGGATGAAAGTGGTCACATAAGCGTAGCGCAGGTGATCAATAGCAGTGGTTTCAAACGTCTGGATGAGGCTGCTCTATCCGCGGTAAAAACATGGCGCTGCAATCCGCCTCGGCGCAACGGCCAGCCAGTACGGGCCATTGCCCTGCAACCCTTCAACTTTGTATTGCATGGAGATTGATTCAATGGAAAAAGAACTCGGCTTTGCACATTTTCTCGCTCAAGTCGATGGAGTCGGCATCAGCGTACTGGTGCTGTTGCTTGCACTATCGGTAGCGAGTTGGTATCTGATACTTACCAAGGGCATTGCCAACCTGCTAGAGGGTCAACGCGCGGAAGCTTTTCTCAAGCGCTTCTGGAACGCTGATTCCTTACAGGAGGTGAATGCAACGCTGAACGGCCAGCCGGCCGACAACGCTTTCGCGCAGCTGGCACACTTGGCGCTGGATGCCGCTGCCGATTCGGAAAAACATGGTCTGCAAAAGCTTGCGTCCGCAGGCGGGGCGAGTGAATTCTTTACCCGCGTACTGCGCAACGGTATTGACCAGGAAGCTACACGTGTCGAAAACGGTCTCACGCTGATAGCCTCGGCTGGCTCGGCTGCACCCTACATCGGCCTGTTTGGCACAGTGTGGGGCATCTATCACGCGCTGGTACAGATTGGTCTTTCTGGTCAGGGTACACTGGACAAGGTGGCTGGACCGGTAGGTGAGGCGCTGATCATGACGGCACTGGGGCTGGCCGTGGCAATTCCGGCGGTGTTGGCCTACAACGCTTTCGTGCGGCGCAACCGTATCTGGCTGGCGCGCCTGGATGCCTTTGCTCATGATCTTTTTGCACTGATCGCTGTCGGTGCCAAGACCAACAGCTCGGCGGGTGAAGTGCGGCCACTGCGCGTGGTGCCCCCCGCTGAAGGGAGGAAATGATGGCATTCGGCAGCATGAGCGGCGGCAGCCGCCAGACTCCAATGGCCGAGATCAATGTGGTGCCGCTGGTGGACGTCATGCTGGTGCTGCTGGTGATTTTCATCATCACTGCGCCGTTGCTCACGCATTCGGTGAAGGTGGACCTGCCCAAGGCGTCGAGCAGTCCGAATATCACGCAACCGGAGCATATTGAATTCGGTATCCGTGATGACGCCAGCCTCTACTGGAACGGTGAACCAGTCACACTGGAACAGTTGGCGCCGCGTTTTGCCGCGACGGCAAAACAGAGTCCCAATACCGAGCTGCACATCCGTGCCGACCGGCATGTTCATTACGAACACGTGGCACGGGTAATGTCCATTGCAGCGAAAGCTGGATTAGTACGAATCGGATTCGTCACCGACCCATCGCAACAGTAGCAGCTTTCTGCAGCATGTTTGAGCTCAAGATTTTCTTCACCAGAAATTCGATCATCTGCATAATACTTGGCAGCCACCTGACGATCCCAGCTGCCTAGCACCCTAATGTATCCCCCAAAGCCACCGATCGCTCCTACAACAGCCCGCCCCTTCAGTTGGAGTCGAATCCTGTTGCACTGTTCCATCGCCGCCACAGCGCTGGCTCTGGGTCTCATAAGCTGGTACATCTCCAAACCAGTGACGGCCAGGCTGCATGAAACCGTAGCGGGGCAACGCCTGACCGTCAAGGCGACACCGTATATCAACATCACACTGGATGCCGATAGCGCCATCACCGTTGCCAACAGCCAGCCTCCCCGGATTGAGCTGTTACGGGGCAACGTTTATTTTGATGTCACGAATAATGACGCCGATAAACTGGAAGTGAAGGTTGGTGAGGCGCGCATCAAGGATATCGGCACCCGTTTCAGTGTCAGGATGCGGCCGGATGGCGGCAGCGTCGCCGTAGCCGATGGGCAGGTCGAGATTCATGTGGCGACGGGAACGTATCTGGTCGGCGCCCGGGAGCGTGCGGATTTCGACGGTACGCGCGTTACCGGACACAGAATCATCGCCGAAGCCGATGTAGCCCCATGGCGCCTGGATCGATAGCGATCAGAAGAAATCCAATTGGATAATTGGATCAGGAACCGCTCCTTACGATCCCTGATGGCTTGTCCCAGTCATCAGGGATGGCTCATGCCTGGCATATGTTCCATATCCCCCTCAGCTAAGAACATATTGGGATCGGCCATGCCGAATATCATCGCGATATGCGCAACGACCAGAAAAACTCCCACGAAAATTGCATGAAGCTTATTCCGCTCCCGCTGTGAAGCAGAGGAGCAGAGGAGATTCATATCAAGCAGCGCAATACCGAAAAGCGGAATAAGGCCAAGCAGATAAAAGCCGACGGCAATCACGTCTGCGATGCCGCGCCACCCATTGGAGGTTGTCAGGGGAATGACGGCGCTAAAGAGAAGATTTATGAAAATGCCAAGGAAATACCATCCGACAATAATTCCCGAGACCTTACTGAGAGTCTTTACGGTACCGGTATCTTTCCCGGTAAAAAGAAGATAGAGCTCCGAAATGGCAATTGTTTCGGCAAGTATCACGGGGATCGCCATGTAGATGATCAGATTCCATGGCTGATTCGTCATGAGGAGTTCCATATAATGAGTCATGTATTTATCCCGATAAGAGTCTCTGAAAATGTTGCAGTTAGGAAATATTAACGCGAGCAGTGTACTGCATTACCTCTAAAAATCAATTCCCATTGTGCATTTAGGGAAGCGTTGAACAATAAACAGGAATCATCCGAGCGACAAGGCCACTGAAATCTGCAACCCAGTTCGGGGTGTCTTTCAGTAAGAAGGTGCGCTACCCTAAAATAGGTTTGATTGCCGCACCTTCAATTTCAATCCACCAGACCATTAACATGCCAAATCTGCTAGTTACCGGCGCTAACCGCGGCATAGGCTTGGAGTTCGCCAAACAGTATGCCGCAGCGGGCTGGCATGTGTTCGCTTGCTGCCGCAACCCGGAAAAATCTGGAGCGCTCACACAGCTGGCATCGCAACATGCTGGCTTGCTCAGTGCGCATACACTGGATGTCGCCAACTTCGAGCAAATTGACAGTCTAGCCGCAGAGCTTGCCAATCAGGAAATCGACTTGCTGTTGAACAATGCCGGAATCTGCCTCGATACTCATGATAATGGCTTCGGCGCCACTGATTACGCAGCATGGATGCGCACCTTGCGCGTGAACAGCATGGCGCCACTGAAAATGGCGGAAACATTTGTCAGGCAAATTGCCCGCAGCCAGCAAAAAAAGATTGTCAGCATCACCAGCAAAATGGGCAGCATTGCCGATAACACGAGTGGTGACTATTATCTCTACCGCTCCAGCAAAGCCGCATTGAATATGGTGGCAAAAAGTCTTTCGATTGACTTGGCGCCACGCGGCATCATCACTGCTGTGCTGCATCCGGGCTGGGTACAGACTGATATGGGTGGCCCGAATGCATTGATTACGGTGCAGCAGAGCGTTGCGGGCATGCGCCGGGTGATCGCGCAACTTGCACCAGCCGATAGCGGAAAATTCTACGCGTATGATGGTAAAGAAATTGCCTGGTAAAAGACAGGTCGAACTCAGCCTACGTAAAAATTACGCATCATCCCCATATCTTCATGCTCCAGGTTGTGGCAGTGATACAGGAACAAACCGGTGTAATCCTCAAACGGCTTGATGATTTCAACTTCCTCGCCGGGCATCACCAGCACCGTGTCTTTCCAGCCGCTGCCGATGAAACCGTCCTTGACAGTGGCATAGCCATCACCGCTGCCCTGATCTTTCAAAGTACGCGACAGAATTTTAAACTGCTGGCCGTGCAGATGGATCGGATGCGCCATTGACATCATCATGCCCATGCCGCCCCTCCCTCCCCCTCTCATTCCACCCATGCCACCTCCCATTGACCCATGATCGTTGGAGATTCTGATTTTCTGGATCGTGTTGACAGTGATCCTCTCGCTATCCATCACTTCGTTCATCTCAAAAGATCTGCCATTTAGCTGCGGCGCCATATGCTGCATGCTGATGGCGATCGGCACAGGCTGATCTGGATTGGAGACATCCTGTTCCGTCAGGCTGCGCATTCTAACCAGTGTTTCTGGTAATCTTGGTGAGTCGCCGGTCTTCTTGGCGATATGAAACTTGACTATCGGGAAAGCCTCACCCTGAGGCAATCCACCAGTCATCATGTCCATGCTGCCCATGCCGCGGCGCATACCCCCCCTACCGCGCTGCATGCCACCGCCCATATGCGGCATCGTGCCGTGGTGTTCGAGACTGCGCAGCACCAGATCGGTTCCAAGTTTACGCCCGCTGAAATCGACCCATAATTCGACGCGTTCGGCCGGTGCGAGCATGATGTAGGGATAAAATTCAGGCTTTTCCAGCAATCCGCCGTCGGTACCGATCACGATCAACGGCGTGCCGTCCTCCCAGCCCAGCTTATAAATCCTGGAGTTCGATCCGTTGAATACGCGCAAGCGGTAAGCGCGGGTTTTTACCGGAATGGCGCTGTTTGCCTGACCGTTAACCAGAATGGTGTCACCGAGGAAACCCATCATCCTCTCGCGCATCCCATAGAGATACTGCAATTGATTGCCGGCGGTAAAACGCCGGTCCTGGATGACGATGGGGATATCGTACTCTCCGCTAGGCAAATCCAGCTTTTGCTCTTGCTCGTCGGTGATCGTGATCAGTCCCGCCAGGCCGCGATAGACTTGCGTAGCGGTCATTTCGTGAGTATGGGAATGATACCAATTGGTGCCAGCGGGATTTTTTACCTCAAACTCATAAACATATCTTTCGCCCCACTGTATCGCGTACATTGGATGTCCGTCCATTTTCTGCGGGACGTGCATGCCGTGCCAGTGCATGACCGACGGCTCGGGCAACTGGTTGTAGAAGAATATCCGGACTTTTTGGCCTTGTGCAAAATTCAGCATCGGCCCCAGATAACCCGGCATGGTTGTTAAGGTGGTTTTAGGGCCTTTCAGCAGTTTGCCGTGATATTTGAAAACGCTGGTATGGGCACCCGGCATAATCTGAACCTCGGCTATCCGCGCGGTGATCTCCATTTCCACATCGGGCTTGAAAGCGGCGCTCGGCGCGCTGTTGATCTGTCCACCTTCGGCCAGCACGAAACCGGGCAGCGCCGCCGCTATCGTGCCAAACGCGGCATATTGCAGGAATTGCCGTCTTTTATGATCGTGCTTTACCATCCCCTTCTCCCAGATGTTTTGCGGAAATTAGCCGCCCCCCATCTGTTAAATACTCTGTCCTTTTCAACCGGGATAGAACACAAACGGTAAGCGACCCGTAACCCCAGCCGTTCGCTGGCAAATCCTGAGAGGAATTCTTCGGCTCTGGCACAGTCGGGTAGCCCTCGTGTGCAAAGATTTCAGGCATACCCTCTCTGGTGCCCGGACCTCGCCAGGAACGCCCCTCTGGCCAAGCATGATCCTGCCGTACCAACCGGCATGATTATGCTTGTTTGGGGACGAACGTGGTGCCGCGTTCGCCAACCGGATCAGGGAAACGCCGGTATTTCCGGCTCGGTTCCTTCGATCTGCGCCTGAGGCAGATGCAGCTTCACGCGCGCTTCGATCTCATCGACCCGATCTTTCGGCACATCGGCCAGCACCAGCAGTTCACCTGCCTCGATCGCGTCCTCGAACTGTTTAATCCGGGTATTGCCGACACTCATACCTACCATACCGCCAGCCCACGCACCGACGCCTGCGCCCGCGAGCGTGCTTGCCAGTAGGACTCCGCCCGCAATTACCGGCGCGGTGACGGGAAGGGCGATCGCAACCAATCCGGCGAGAATGCCGGCTGAGCCGCCAAGCGCCAATCCATGTTCCACTGCAGGAATGAAATCGCTCTTCTGCAGCAGGTTGGCTTCGGGCAGATCCTCCAACGGTGTGCCGCGCTTTGCAATCACATGGATATGCCGCTCCTCGATCCGCGCCAAAAGCAATTCGTCGACAATACGCTTGGTGGTAGCAATGTCAGGGACAAGAAAATAGATTCGTCGCATCATGATCTCCTCAAAATTATAGCCGGGACACTATTCGGGCGGAAACTTGCTCCCGCCTGAATTTCAGATTAGGACGGCTTGCCTAAAAAAGCAATGTTCCGGGTATCTCAAGAATTCATGGTTCCAGGAAGCTCATTCTTCCACTGAAAGTACGAACGTGGATACCGGTGCCTCCACACTTCTTGCGCGGCCAATAAAATGATGGATAATCATTGTTGAGTCATTACGCCAGTCGGACTATATTGTACTTACAGTTTTTTATCTAACGGAGGATGCCATGACTTTACGCTTGGGCGATACTGCACCTGATTTTGAGCAAGATTCCACCATCGGCAGGATCAAATTTCACAAATGGGCGGGTGATTCCTGGGTGGTGCTGTTTTCGCACCCCGCCGATTTCACACCCGTCTGTACCACCGAACTCGGATTGATTGCGAAACTCAAGCCTGAATTTGACAGGCGCAACGTCAAGGCAATTGGCTTGTCGCGCGATACGGCAGACAAGCACGTGGAATGGATCAAGGACATCGAGGAAACGCAGAATACCGTGGTGGATTTTCCGATCATCGCGGATGAGGACAAGAAAGTCGCGACCTTGTACGACATGATTCACCCGAATCAGTCGGGGACCATGTCGGTACGTTCGCTGTTCATTATCGACCCGAAAAAGAAAGTGCGTCTGATCATTATCTATCCAATGAGTACCGGGCGTAATTTTGCCGAAGTGTTGCGTGTCATCGATGCGCTGCAACTGACCGATAGTTATTCGGTAGATACGCCGGGCAACTGGTGTGATAGTGATGACGTAATCATCCCGCTGACGATACAGGACGAGGCGGTCATCAAGCAGAAGTTCCCGAAGGGTTATGTAGCGCTGCGCCCGTATCTGCGCATCACGCCGCAGCCGGACAAGTAGCCGGCAGCCATATTATGCGACAGTGGAAATGCCCGAACCCTGTGGGCGTTGCTTATTCCCGTACGAAACCGCCCATTCTATTCACAGGAAGAGTTGCCGTATTGGCGTCTGAGGTGGTCGATATCATTCAGCCGGATGTGCTTGTTATTGACGTTGATGAATCCGTCTTCCTGCAGCCTGGAAAACGCACGACTAATGGTTTCCAGCTTCAATCCCAAGTAACTCCCTATTTCCTCGCGCGTCATGCGTAGATTAAATTCCAGAGGGGAATAGCCCCGCTTGGCGAAGCGGTGCGAAAGATTGAGCAGGAAAGCAACCAGGCGCTCCCCCGCTTTCATGCCACCAAGCAGCAGCATCCCACGATCGCGCACGATTTCGCGACTCATGATTTTGTGGAAATGGTGCATTAGCGACGGAATGGTACGGCCAATCCCCTCCAGCTTGGCAAAGGGGATTTCACATACTTCGCTATCTTCCAGCGCCACTGCATTGCAAGTGTGCGTATCCGCGCTGATGGCGTCCAGCCCCAGCACTTCTCCTGGCATATGAAAGCCGGTGACCTGCTCACGCCCATCCTCTTGCAGGACATAAGTCTTGAAGAAACCAGTGCGAACAACATGAAGAGAGTGAAAATCCAGACCGGCGCGATGCAGGTGTTCACCACGCCAGATTTTATGCCGCTGGCTAACCAAGTGGTCGAGAGTTCCGGCTTCCTGCTCGTCAAGCCCCACCGGCAAACATAATTCCCGCAAGCCACAAGAAGAACAACTAGCCTTTATGTTCGATTTGAGTTTTTTCGTTATCAGAGAATCTGGTGGCATGGGGTTTCCCCTTTCTGGATATGAATAGCCGAAATAGTACTCTAATTTGATTTAAATCAAAATAAGATGCAACTGTTACAGCCATCATTCTATCCGTAACACCACAAAATGAGAATATTCTATTTATGGAGATTGGATCATGAGATTTGCACCCTTCGCTACCGCTCTAGTAGTACTGACCCTGACCGCCTGCGGTAAACCTACAACGCCAGAATCCCCCGATCCTTCAACCTACGGGACTGTCATCAAGCAGGACCACCATATTCCCGAGAAAGACAGGGATGCCGCCGAGCAGAAACCTTGACGTAACTGCAACAGTTAAGCATTGATGCGCCAATTTTGATTTACCAAACTCCAACTTTTTAAGTGGCTAGAGTTATTCTTTGGTAATGTTTTTCTTGTTTGCCGCAGGCGCATCAGCGTAAATATCACTACCCGGCTCGAACCAGGCAAGTTTCTGATGTAGTTTCACCACCTCGCCGACGATGATGAGCGTGGGAGGGGTCAGTCCGGCATGGGCAGTCAGATCGGGCAGTGTTTCCAGCGAACCCACCAGTACCCGTTGCTGGTGGGTAGTACCTTGTTGCACAATGGCGGCAGGCATCGTAGCCGGCAGCCCGTGTGCGACCAACTGCTGGCACAACACCGGCAATCCCAGCAACCCCATGTAAATCACGATGGTCTGATGCGGCCGCGCCAGCGCCTGCCAGTCCAGATCCACGCTACCGTCCTTGAGGTGGCCGGTGACAAAGATGCACGACTGCGCATAATCCCGGTGAGTGAGCGGAATGCCGGCATAGGATGCCACCCCGGAAGCCGCCGTGATGCCGGGAACCACCTGGAACGGAATACCCTGGCTGGATAGCGTTTCAATTTCCTCACCACCACGCCCAAAAATGAAAGGGTCGCCACCTTTCAGCCGCAGCACGCGCTTGCCTTCTTGCGCCAGCCGCACCAGTAAATCATTGATGGATTCCTGCGACATGGTGTGAGTGCTACGTTCCTTGCCCGCATAAATGCGCGGCGCATCCCGGCGCACCATGTCGAGTATCGCAGGTGAGACCAGGCGGTCATACACCACCACATCCGCCTGTTGCATCAGGCGCATTGCCCGGAAAGTTAGCAGGTCGGGATTCCCCGGCCCTGCGCCCACCAGATAAACCTCTCCCTGTGGCGCATCATCGGTTTCGCTTTGCAGCGAACGCTCCAGATAATCCTGTGCCGCCTGATCCTTGCCAGCAAACACCATTTCGGCAAAGGGTCCCTGCAATTCTTTTTCCCAGAACATGCGCCGTTTTTCGGGGTGAGAGAAACGCAGTTTCACCCGCTCACGCAAATTGGCCGCGTAAATTGCCAATCGCCCGTATGCCTCCGGGATCATAGTTTCCAAGTGTGCACGCAGCAACCTCGCCAGCACTGGCGATGAGCTTCCGCTTGAAACCGCGATCAGGATGGGAGAGCGGTCGACGATGGAGGGCACGATGAAGGAGCATGAATCTGGATCATCCACCACGTTGACTGGGATGCGCAGTTTACCGGCAGCTGCGGAAACCTGCCGATTGACCGAACGGTCATTGGTAGCGGCGATCACAAGCACGGCATCGTCAAGATGATCGGGACGAAATATTTCGGCGCGATGAACGATAGTTCCCTGGTGCAGTTGCTCGTGCAGTTGTCCACTTAGCTCCGTACTGAGCTCCGGCGAGATCACCGTGATGCGAGCGCCCGCCCGCAACAGCAAAGCAATCTTGCGCGCGGCCACCCCACCACCGCCAACCACCAGGCAGTTGCGGTTTTTTATGTTGATAAAAATCGGCAGAAAATCCATCTATTCCTTTTTGAATCGTGGCCGCTATCCGCTCATCACATTTACTCCAAGAACGAGAATATGAGCATGATATCGATAACAATTACCCCAAGGACCGCGTTTGTGCGCGGACGAAACTCAATGACCTGATAACCACCTCAAGCTGAAGCCACTTGCAGAGCCACCAGCAATGGCACGGTGGCATCGGCGATACGGTCCAAACTTGCTTCACGCAATTGCTCCAAGTCAACCGGCATTGTGCCAGAGAGTCCAGCCCATTGTAACAATGCTGCAAAGGCTGCGGGAGTATCGAACAACCCATGCAGATAGGTGCCCATAATTTGATTGTCCAGAGAACACGCACCTTCGGGACAATCATTAATGATGAAGGCTGGTCTTTTCAGTGCGTCACCTAGCGAAACTCCCATGTGGATTTCGTAACCACTCACGGTAGCTTCGGTAAAAGCACAGCGACCACTGACTCGTGTCAAATATTTTTGCTTAGTCAATTCGGTGTTGATATCGAGCAAGCCCAATCCTTGCGATATGCCAGGCAGCCCCTCAACACCATGCGGATCGGATATGGTGTGCCCCAGCATCTGAAAGCCGCCGCACACGCCGATCACTTTACCACCATAACGCACGTGCCTGATCATCGCTTCTTTCCAACCATGTGCGATTAACCATGCAAGATCTGAACGGGTGCTTTTACTGCCAGGCAAGATGATCAAATCAGCGGGGGGAATCACTTCCCCATGGCCAATAAACTGTAAATCTATATCAGGATGCGCGCGTAGTGCATCGAAATCAGTATGATTGCTGATTCTGGGCAACACCGGAACCAGAACGCGAAATTTTCCGCCGGCAATTTGTGCTGACTGAATCCCATCTTCAGCATCCAAGAACAAACCTTGCAAATATGGCAACACTGCCAGCACTGGTTTACCGGTTTGCTGTTCTAGCCATTCCAGACCAGGTGCCAGCAAACCAATATCGCCGCGAAACCGATTGATGACGAAGCCAATAATGCGTTGTTGTTCGCTGACAGATAGACATGCGAGGGTGCCTACAATGTGGGCAAACACGCCGCCGCGATCAATATCAGCTACCAGAATTACTGGGCAATCAACTGCCTCGGCGAAACCCATGTTGGCGATATCGTGCTCGCGCAGATTAACTTCAGCCGGGCTGCCGGCACCTTCCACGATCACGACTTCATATTGCGCAGCAAGTCTTCTGTATGAGGCCAGAACCGCCTGCATTGCGATGGTCTTGTATTGCTGGTAATCGCGCGCGCTCATGTTAGCCCGCACCTTGCCTTGAATGGTGATTTGCGCACCGGTATCACTGGATGGCTTAAGTAATATCGGGTTCATATCAGTATGTGGCGCCAGTCCGGCAGCCTGAGCCTGTAATGCTTGTGCCCGTCCAATCTCCCCCCCATCTGCGGTTACTGCGCTATTGAGCGCCATATTCTGCGGCTTGAAGGGAGCCACCCTGACGCCTTGCCTTGCCAATAGGCGGCACAATGCCGCCACTACGGTGCTTTTGCCCGCATCGGATGTCGTGCCTTGTACCATCAAGGTTGTGTGTGGAAATCTCATGCGTGATTTGCTCTCTGTTTACACACCTGTTTCGGTTTCTCGTATAGCGCAGCGCTAATGACAAATATATAACGTGTCATTCCCTTTTTCCCAATGCAGTCCATGCTGCAAGAGCTTGCTCCAAACGCTGCCAGTCTGTCTCACTTTGCGGCAATCCAAGTCGGATGCCACATGGGCCGCGTGTGAACAAGCGTACCCAAATACCACGTTGCGCCATGTGGTGCCAAAATGCTTGGGCTTGCGGCTCGGACCACCATTGATACAAGGCGCTGCCACTCGTGCTGATCCCATGACTGGCTAGTAAGTTGCGCAGACGCTCGCCAGCACTCAACAAATGTTTACGCATAGTCTGCTGCCAAGAGTGGTCGGCCAAGGCAGCGCATCCGATATCTTGTGCAGGGCCACTGACCGACCACGGGCCTAGCACATCAGACAGCGCAGATAACAGTGCAGGGTGTGCTGCTACAAAACCCAAGCGCAGTCCAGCCAAGCCGAAAAATTTACCCACCGAGCGCAACACAATTAATTCCGGACGATCAGACCAGGCTGCCACGCTCAACTGCGGCACGGTATCGCAAAATGCTTCGTCGACCACTAGCCAGCCCTTGCGCAATGCCAATTGCTCCGCCCAAGTGAGCAGTATTTCAGGAGCAATGGTGGTGCCGGTCGGATTGTTCGGATTGCAGATCACCATCACGTCGCAATGTGCCACGGCCGAGGCCAACTCATCATAGGTGACTTCACGCACTTCATGGCCTGCTTGTGCCCAACAATGCACATGTTCGGCATAAGCAGGTGCGGCCACCACTACCCGCGATGGAGTGCGTAAACGTGGCAACGCCTGAATTGCGGCTTGCGTGCCCGCCACCGGCAATAATCGTGGCGCGCCATAATAAGCCTCTGCGGCAGCAGCCAATGCCGGACTGATCTCCGGCAAGTGATGCCAGGCATCTGCAGACAAGGGGGGGACAGGATAGGACTGGGGGTTGATGCCGGTAGAAAGATCGATCCATTCTTCGCGTGGTCGGCCAAAATGGGCGATCGCATCATGCAGATTGCCGCCATGTTCAAGCATGCGTCATCCTTCCAAGAAAGATATGAGTGCCGCAATACTCAGCATGACTACCCATAGCAAGATTGCGCTTACTACTAGTTGCAACGCACGTCTGATGTCTGTTGCGCCTGCGGCGCGCCCGACTCCAAGTATTGGTCTATCCTCAATCACGTCATCATACGAGGCCGCGCCACCAAGTGTAAGGCCCAAAGCACCAGCACCAGCCGCCATGACCGGGCCGGCATTGGGGCTGGACCAGTGTGGTGCCTGCGTATGCCAACAACGCAACGCTTGCCTAGTGTTACCAAGCAAAGCGTAAGACAATGCCGTGAGCCTTGCCGGAATCCAGTTCAATGCATCGTCGATGCGAGCAGCTACGCAACCGAAGGCATGATAGCGTGGCGTGCGGTATCCCCACATTGCATCTAGCGTGTTTGCCAACCTGAATAATAGCGCGCCAGCACCGCCTGCGACCATAAACCAGAATAGCGTGCCGAACACTGCGTCGTTACCATTTTCCAATAACGATTCTACGCTGGCCTTGGCTAGCTCGGGTGCCTCGGCATGTGCTGTATCACGACTGACGATACGCGCGGTCAAGCAGCGCGCTTGTGCCAGATTGTTCTGTGTCAACGCACGTTCTATCGGCAACGTATGGTCGCACAAACTACGTAACCCAAGGCTGAAATAAAGCAGCGCAGCATGTATGCCGACACCTATCCACAGCTCC
This sequence comes from Nitrosomonadaceae bacterium, assembly GCA_030646695.1. GTDB lineage: Bacteria > Pseudomonadota > Gammaproteobacteria > Burkholderiales > Nitrosomonadaceae > VFJL01. The sequence goes on along the minus strand of JAUSLF010000047.1, from coordinate 31,814 downwards.
AAAGCTGCGCTCCAGCAAATGATCCAATATGCGATCAGCACCAACGGCAATACCGCCAGTATCCATGCTAGCGCACCCATCCAGTATTTGTGCCCCCCTTGATTAAGCTTTCGTTCCAGGAGATTGGCCATCCGCCCAAATTCTACCAACGGATGACAGCGACGTATCTCGCCGAAAATTAAATCAAGTGATACACCGACGATGATCAGTAGCGCGACCATCGTTACGCTCAATGCCATCAGCATGATTAACCTTTCAGCAACAATGGCAAGCCAGCAGCAACCCACACTGTACGTTCGCAGCTTGCCGCAACCGCTTGATTCAAGCAGCCCGCTTCATCGACGAACCAGCGTGATATCGCACCTTGCGGAACTACACCCATACCGATTTCATTGGAAACCAGGATCACATCACCGACAGCATTCTTCAGTGCATACAGGAAACATTCACGTTGCTCGGAAAAGCATGCGGGTGGAATAATCTCTCCCACATCCGGAAAAGCTTGTTCCTGTATAAATAGCAAATTGGAAAGCCAGATGGTCAGGCAGTCGACCAATATCAATCGATCCGGCCTGCTCCATTTTGCGATGACAGTACCCAGCGCCAGAGGCTCTTCGACGGTTATCCATGCGTGATTGCGCTGCTGGCGATGGCGGGCGATACGTGCTGTCATTTCAGCGTCTCCTGCTTGTGCAGTAGCGATATAGATCACTTCCTTATCGGAAGCCATTGCAAGCTTTTCCGCATAAATACTTTTACCCGAGCGTGTGCCGCCTAGCACTAGAGTGCGAGTCATGTTTGTTCTATTCAATTCAAAAGTTATGTTTCTTCGAACTTATATGCGAGCATGAGAACAGGATACTGCGGCGAAATAAAATGCAAACCCCTCAATGTAAAGACACAAAATAACCCAGAGGAAATATCGAGGGTGTGCCCGATACCTCTTGCCATCCAGAAAGAGCATTCCGAAACAGGTGCGAATAATGTGCAGCTATCCTCACAGGAATGCCGGGTTCTGCATTCACTCGAGTCATTCACCGTACAGCCAGAAACTGGAATTTACAATACGGCGCAGCAAGCTCTATATTGCGGCTACCATCCAAGTGCCGCTAACAGCAACCAAGGTGCCTGTAGCACGCAGCCATAACCCCCGTCTATGCAGATTTCTACCGAGTAACAGACCGAAGCCATGCAGTGCCGCGGTGGATAGAACAAAACCGGAACCATACTGCCATGGCGTAACAAACTGAGGCATTTCCACGCCATGTGCATAGCCATGAAAAACAGCAAAAAAACTGACAATGCATGCACCAGCAGCAGGCGTCACCTTGACCGAAAAGGCGATTAGCAGACCCAGTAACAGAACAGAAGTTGCAATGCCGCTTTCGATCATGGGCATCGTGATGCCAGCCATACCGATGCCGCCGGCCAGCGCCATGAGCGTAACAAAACTGACAGGCACCAGCCACCTTGCACGCCCTCCCAACTGAGCTGCCCATACGCCAACAGCGAGCATCGCAAGCAGGTGATCGAGACCGAGGAATGGGTGGATAATGCCAGCCATGGCGCCATTCGTATGGCCAGGATGCGCATCCGCAATACTGCAGAATGTGATGGCGGTGAGGGCAATGCACCAGCGAGTGAGATTAGTACGCATACGGCTCTCCTTAAAATAAGAATTGTGACCGGCGATTCAGGTTCATTCAGACTCTCTATTAATCTTGGCATTATTAAGCCACGTATTCTCATACACTACATCTTGCAGCTTTTGCCGCGCAGCCCAGCCTTCAAGCTCGAGCATCGGCTTCTGATAGAAAGCTTCCACATGACCAAGGCACAGTAACGCAACTGGTTTCGCGTCAGCGGGCATATTCAGCGCAAAACGGAGCTGATCGGGATCGAACAGAGAAACCCAGCCCATGCCGATGCCTTCGGCGCGAGCTGCCAACCAGATGTTCTGGATCGCACAGGCGACCGAGGCGAGATCCATTTCCGGCAGTGTGCGGCGTCCAAAAACATGTTTCTCGCGCTGATCCATCAATGCCACTACCAGCAATTCGCCGCACTCACGCACACCTTCCACTTTCAGTCGCATGAATTCGTCTTCCCGCTGATGCAAAGCATGTGCGGTATTGATGCGCTCTTGCTCGACCATGCGATAGATTTTTGTGCGCAGACTCTGATCGCAAATGCGAATAAATCGCCATGGCTGCATGAAACCGACACTGGGAGCTAAATGTGCAGCGTTCAACAGACGGGAGAGCAATTCTGGTTCGATCGGTTCCGGTATAAAATGACGGATATCGCGTCGTTCGGCAATCACCTTGTAAACTGTAGCTATCTCTTCGTTGCTGAATCGGTTCATGGCAGGAATAGTTGGGCGACTGCGGTTGGACTGGAAGAAAAATAGCAGTGCAGGTGACTTGCTGTGAGCCGCTCCAGTCGAAAGATTTTTTCCCCTTGCGAAGTATTGTACAAACGCTGGCCAGATGCGATTGGAGCCAGTGATGTATTGATCAGCGAGTGGTGAAAAGTATGGCCACGCAGTATGCCGCCCGGCATTGCTGCGGATTGATAGCCCAAAGCTTGCATGCGCGGTTGCATGATGGCATCTCCCGGCAGCAGCCCCATCATCGTAGCACGCTTGCCAGCTTTGTCGGTGAGTGATTCGAGCAGGTACAACATGCCGCCGCACTCTGCGTAAATCGGTTTTCTCTGTCGGAAGTGGCTCTGCAGCGCGGCTTTCAGCGTGACGTTATCCTGCAATTGCTGAAGATATAGCTCCGGATACCCTCCAGGCAGATAAAGGCTGTCGACATCCGGTAGCGCCTGGTCGGCGATCGGTGAAAAGAAAATCAACTCGGCGCCAAGTACCCGCAACAAATCAAGGTTGGCCGGATAGATAAACGAGAATGCAGGATCGCGTGCAATCCCGATGCGTACCCCGGCCAGTAATTGCGGCAACACTTCTGCTGTAGTACAAGTGAATTCGATTGCTGCCGGTAATGCAGCCATATCTGTCAAAGCAATCGCCGCCGCCGCTACCGAAAGACGCGATTCGAGATCGACAATTTCTTCGGCTTGAACCAGGCCCAGATGCCGCTCCGGAAAAGTGAAACTCGCTGCACGCGGCAGCCCTCCGAAATAACGCATTCCTAGTGGCATGCCCTGCATGATCATTTCTTCATGTCGGGGACTGGCGATCGCATTGGCCAGGATGCCGGCGAACGGCAATTCCGAACGAAAATTAGCAAGCCCATATGCAATTGCGCCCAGCGTCTGAGCCACGCCGGTTGCGTCGATTACCGCCAGCACCTGCACTCCTAATTTTTCGGCGAGGTCAGCACTGCAAGGACTGCCGTCGAACAAACCCATCACGCCTTCGATCAGAATCAAATCTGCCGTTTGTGCCGCCCCGTAAACCAAACGTCGGCATTCCATTTCGCCCGCCAGCCAAAGATCGAGTTGGTACACCGGCTGGCCAGATGCGCGTTCGAGTATCATCGGATCAAGAAAATCCGGCCCGGTCTTGAACACCCTGACATTGCGGCCTTGATCGGCATGAAAGCGGGCAAGCGCGGCAGTAACCGTCGTCTTGCCATGATTGGAACCGGGTGCGCTGATGAGCAGCGCTGGGCAGCGTCGTGTTTGCAAATTAGAACTCCACGCCTTTCTGCGCCTTGATACCCTGCTCCTGATACGGATGTTTGATCGGACGAATGTCGCTGACGAGATCAGCCAGCGCGATCAGTCTCTCCGATGCATGACGACCGGTGACTACGATGTGCAGCATCTCGCGTCGTTTGCTGAACACATCGAGGACTTCATCCAGATCGAGATACTGATACTTGAGTACGATGTTGAGTTCATCGAGAATCACCATGTCATAGGAAGGATCGTTGATCATCCTGACCGCCTCAGCCCAGCCGTTAGCCGTGGTTTTTATATCGGCGGCACGATCTTGGGTGTCCCAGGTGTAGCCAGCGCCGACCACATTAAAATCGCAATTGGGATTACTGCCAAGCACTTGGCGTTCTGCGCTGTGCAATGCTCCCTTAATGAATTGCACCACACCCAGTTTCATCTGGTGGCCCAATATGCGCATGCCCATGCCGAATGCGGCGGTGGATTTGCCTTTACCGGTACCAGTGTACACAATCAGCAAACCCTTTTCTTTTTGCGCGGCCGCCTTCTTTTTCTCGAAACCTTCTTTATGACGTTGGGTCATCCGTTTATGCGATTCGAAATCGGTTTTCATTGTGATTATCTCCAGGTGGTTCCGGTCAAGCCGGATAAGAGTGCCGCCACATTGGTGCGGTTAGGGTGATAGCCAATGAAAACCAGTTCCGATTCTTGAACGGCCGGTTTAGTGGCATTGACGCTGATCGCGACACGTGAGCGCACGCTCTGCACCAGCACCGCACGCTCCGAGTCGGAGGTACGGATAAAACCCTTACTGCGCAATATCGGCTCCGCCTTGACCGCTTCAATCAGTGCGGATTTCAATGTTTCAGTGTGCTGCAGTGCCTGGCTGCGCAGCACAAACGAAAGCCATCCGGGGTCCTGTTCATGAAAATGCTTGTGCGTTGCCAAACCGTGACTATGGCTTGTCAGGCCAGAATGCGCATGACCATTCAGACGCTCTTGATTACCGAGCGGGGAAATATCGGGATCGGGTATCGATGCGAGTGGCACAAGGGGCATGTACCGATGATTGTGCGCCACCAGCGTCGACTGGTGTAACCGCAGGCCAAGGGTGAGCCGGATATCAAGCTGCGCGTGGTAGGCAAGCTCAAGAAAGCGCACGCTTGGCGCGCATTGCCGCACTCGAGTCTCGGCCAATAATAGCGCCTTTTCATCCAGCAGGTCGATCTTGTTCAACACCACGACATCTGCGTATTCGAGCTGCTGCTCAAATATGCTGGCAACCGCAGTTTGCGGGCTGTGGATTTCGTTGTCACGTTCAAATTGATTGGACAATAACAAGGGGGTATCCACCACAGCCAGTGTCGCATCCAGAATAAAACTCGCGGCCAGCTCGGGGCCTTGTAGCATTTCCATTACCGCCGTCGGCAACGCCAGACCGGAAGTTTCGATCAATACATGATCGACACTGGCATGGCGCTTGGCGATCGCGTGCATGGTGGGAATGAAAAGTTCGTCATCGCCATAGGCAATCAGGCCGTGCGGGAAATCGTGAATTCGAATCTGGCCATTCTCCTCGACGCCATCTCGAATCAGTGTGCCATCGATGGTGGCCTCGCCGAACTCATTGATCAATAGCGCGAGACGACGGGTCTGCCTGCATTTGATTACACTGCGAAGCAAAGTGGTTTTGCCCGAACCCAGAAAACCGGTAACGATGGTGACTGGAATCAACTGATTCATGCCATTTCCCATGCTGCCATTTGTTGCAACACTGCATCGAACGTCGAGACGATCAGTGGGTACACCAGCTTCGGTCGCCGAATTACCAGCAACGGAATACCCAGTACCTGCGCCGCCGCTGTTTTGGCGCGGTAGCCGCCAGCGTCACCGGAATCCTTGGTCACCACGCAATCGATTTGCCAATCGCGCCACAGCGCGGTATTGAATGCTTGCGAGAACGGACCTTGCATTGCACACAGGTGACTACGCGGCACACCCAGATCGATCGTGCGTTGAATGAAACCCGGCTCCGCTGTGACGCGGACAAACCACTCACGTTCATCTGCACCAGGTGCTTGCAGAAAAGTCGCCAGATCTTTGGAGCCGGTCGCCAGAAAAATACGCTGGCCGAGTTTGATGGCGCGTTCAGCAGCCTGTGTCATTGATTCACACGTCTCACCGCACTCTGATGTAAGCGCACTGGGTCGTTCGTAGCGCACGTAAGGTATACCGGTTTCACTCGACAAACGGATCAACTGTTCGGAGATAAGGGTCGCATAGGGATGGGTTGCATCGACTAGCGCGCGCGCGCGCCCGCCCATGAGTGCCTGCCGGCGCGCTTCGACACCTTGACGACCGGCCCAGACCGACACTCCCGGACAATCTTTAATCGCCACCTCGCCACCATATTCGGTTGCCGCCGACACGATCACCGGACGACTCTGTCCTGCTACCAACTGAGTCGCAAGCGCATTGCCATCGCTGGTGCCGGAAAAAACCCAGATTGCATTACCAGGCAATGCATACGCTCCTGTCTGCACGGCTGGCGCAACATCCGCCGACGCCCAGTCGTTGTACCCGCGTGGCGTAAAAATATATCCGCGTTTGCGTCGGGTAAAGCGGTTCCCGATCACAATCGTGGTGAGCATATCGAACTGCAGCGCCAGCAACTCTTCCAAGCAGTGGATGCCGATTTTCTGATCAGGCCGATAGGCATTTCTCACCACACCACACAACGTATGCGGCGCTTTGGACTCCAGCATGAGGTTCAAGATGCGGTAGACGCCCTCCTGCCGGCCAGCACTCTGTACGTTATATAGCACGCAGGCCAGATCGGCTTCAGCGATGTGCCGTGCGCGATTTTCGATCCACTCCCATGGACACAGCAGATCCGACAGACTGAGGGTGGCGAAATCATGCGACAGCGGTGAGCCCAACAGCGAAGCACAGGCATTAGCCGAGGTAATGCCGGGTACGACATTCACCTCATAGGTATCGTCTTCCCGCATTTCTTCGAAAGCCAGTGCTGCCATCGCATAGATGCCGATGTCGCCGCTGGAAATCAATGCGACTTTGGCGCCGCTACGGGCTTTCTCGATTGCCAGCAGAGCCCGTGCGCGCTCTTGCGTCAGTGGCGGCGTGTAAATTTCCTTTCCCACCAGCCATGGTTTAATCCAGCGCAAATACAGTTCATAGGCTACGATTACGTCACTGTCGCGTAGCGCTGCTTCGGCGCGCGGGACGATCAAATCGTTAAAGCCCGGGCCAACGGAAACTAGATTCAGTACACCGCTCATGCTTCCTTCCACTTATCTTCCGCTACTGCCACGGCAACGCCATCCAAAGCCATTTTTGGCACTATCAGCTCTCCGCGCATACAGGCAATCAGTGCACACGGCTCGCATACGCCATCGAGCCCCACATTCTGACGTACCCAATCCGATGTCTGTGTCACCCATGGGCGCGCCGCCACCACGGCGTGTGCGAAGATGTGCAGCGGCAAGTCATGCCGTTTGCAGAACTCGATCAATCCTTGCTCATCCGCCTTCAGGTCGACGGTCGCTACCTCGCGCACTTCGCTCAAACGATGCGCACCAAGCGCCTGCTGCACCGCCGCCTCAATCCGCTCGGCCGATACATCCTTACGGCAACCAATGCCAATCACGAATGGTTTCAATGCGTCGGTTGCCGTCGTGATCACTGGTACCGCACCGATCGCATTGGCAATACGATATGCCAACCGGTTGGCTCCACCTTCGTGGCCGGCTAACAGCGACACCGCATAGCGGCCTGCTTCGTCCAGCACCACTAGTGCCGGATCGCTGTGCTTATCTTGCGTCAGGCCATCGAGAAAGCGCACCGCGATACCGCTGGCTGCCAGCATCACCCACTGCGCATGCCGCCGATACGCTGCGTCAAACTGCTGCTGTTGCGTTACGGCCGGATTCAACCAAGGCCGATACAATGCACCGCCGAGCCGCGCTTGCAGAACAGCAGCCAGCGCTTCACTTTCTGCCCGCACCAGCCAGATGCCAAGTGATTCACTCACGCCACGACCTTTTCTATTTTCCCAACCTTCTGTTTGGTCTTTCTTACAGCGCGGAACAAATGTTTGAAATCTCTCGAGTACAGGCTTGACTCTATCTGCTCGCCATGACCCAGCGCCGCACCGACCAACAACATGGTGGTCAGGTTCCAAGCACCGCGCTTAGTTTCTTTCAGCACTGTGCCAAGGGTACCCTGATAAATACGCTGCTCCGGCCAGCTAGCCCGATAGACCAGAATCACCGGCGTATCCTCTGGATAATGCAACCGCAGATCGCTAACGATTTTCTTCAGATGCGGCCCAGACAGGAAGATGCACATGGTCGCACGGTGCCCGGCCAATTTGGCAATAGCTTCTGTTTCCGGTACCGCCGACGCACGACCGGACACACGGGTCAGGATGATGGTCTGCGATACTTCCGGCTTGGTCAGCTCGGTCCTGACTGCTGCTGCGGCGGCGCTGAACGACGATACACCCGGCACTACTTCGTATTCTATGCCTAGCACATCGAGCCGCCGCATTTGCTCGGCAGTCGCGCCATAGATTGCCGGATCTCCGGAATGCAGGCGCGCCACATCGCGGTCGGCCGCCTGAGCCCGCCGGTAACAAGCCTCCTGCTGCTCAAGGTCGAGCTTGGCGGTATCGATCAACTCGGCATCCGGGTGACAATGATGCAGCATGTCGGTCGGCACCAGCGAGCCGGCATACAGCACCATATTGACACGGCCCAGGATGTTGGCGCCACGCAACGTGATCAGGTCGGACGCACCGGGACCAGCACCGATGAAATACACCCTCATGATTATCTTCTCTCTCTCGGGGTTTTTCGGATCAGGAGCGTGGCGAGATATCCCATCGCTTCGGTCGCACATAAATTATCGATATCAGTAGTCAATATTTCACCCGGCAAGCCGATGCGGCGCGCAAACCCGCAGTATTCTGCAATACCCATATCCCGCAGCAGATCAAGCACCCATGCCAGGCGCGTACCGATCTTCATCAGTACCACGATGTCGTGCGTTTCGATATCGCGCTGCAACCCGAAAAGGTCGTCCGGACACGGCAGGATCAATATGCGTTCCTTGCCTTCGCCTAGCGGCCAGCCCAAAGCCGACGCGGCGGCTGCGTAGCTGGTGATGCCGGGAAAGGTACGGTGCGGCAATTCGGGTAGTCGCTCGCGCAATGCGGCCAGCACATAGCCATAGGTGGAGTACGTCAGCGTATCGCCAATTGTCAGGTAAGCCACGTTATGCCCGGCAACCAGTTCAGCGGCAATCGTATCGGCTAACTGCGCATAATGCTCACGCAATACCGACCGGTCCGGGCTCATGCTGAATTCGATTTCCCGCAGCCGTTGCGGCGAAATGTCGATACCAGCCAGGCATTGCAGGGCAACCGAGGTTTCCGCGCTACGTGCTCGTGGCGCAAATACGACATCGGCTTGTTTTAGTGCTGCAAACGCCGCGAGCGGCAGGTAACCTGCCGGTCCCGGGCCGACACCGATACCCCACAGAGTGCCAAGTTGTGGCATCACACTCACGCACCTTCTCCCAGTGCGTTGCCATGCAAATCGAATAATCGCACTTCGATCCTTTTCACTGCCGGTACACGCATATGAACCAGCACACCGATACGTCGCTCGATTTCAGTCCACAATGCCCGCGCTCCGGATTCACTCTTTAATCGCTCCATCGCTGCTTCCACTGTATTTGCGTTTTCCATTTCTCGTACCAGATGGTCCGCAAATCCACATTCCGCTGCCACTCTCGCGACACAACCCATCGCCATATTGCTCTTGCTAGAATGCGTATCCCACACACCGTCAAGTACCTTAGCCAGCTTGCCCGGGTGTCCGGCCAGCCACAACACATCAAGGCACCGCCGCTCTTCGTCCAGCGCCTGTTGCATAAAGTCGAGTGCAGCACCCAGAAAATTGGCAATCTGCACCATACGTTTCTCAGGCAACCCCAATATATCCCTGGCATAAGTGCGCCCTATCTTCCCCGGCAAGTAAGCCACACTCTGTGCGCCACCACCCAACGCAACACGTACATAAACCTCGATCGAGGCAATCCATGATGCCAGCGACATAGGTTCAACGATTCCAGAAGTTCCAAGGATGGAAATACCACCAAGAACGCCGAGCCGCGGATTGAAAGTTTTCTTTGCGATCACTGCGCCATTTTCACAGCCAATCATCAGATCAAAACCTGCCACGGGATCGTCTGTTGACTTTTCTTCCGCCAGCACCTCGGCGACCGCCTGCCGCATCATCTGGCGTGGCACAGGGTTAATTGCCGGCTCCCCAACTGCCACCCGTAACCCGGGCTGAGTCGCGGTACCGACACCACTGCCGGCCAAAAAGCGAATCTGCCCTGTGGCGTTACGCCGTACCTCGGCAAAGATGGTTGCGCCGTGGGTATTATCCGGATCATCACCACCATCCTTGAGTACCTCTGCGCGTACAGTTTTCTGATTGAGCCAGCACAAAGCATGAATCGGTATCGCCAGATAATGTACACCGTCCGGTAGCGTCACCTCTACACGTCCACATTGCTCCCCATACAATAACAAATAAAGCGCTGCTTTGACTGCCGCCGTGGCGCAGCTACCCGTGGTGCGTCCGCGCCGCAGGCCATTCGGGGCCAGCACGAACAAATCGAATTCTGCTCGCTCAAGTTCGTGCATATTCTGCAAGCTGATTGACTGCATCGATCATCAGCGCATTGACCACACTCGCCGCCCACGGTGAACCGCCGCGTGTACCGCTATTGGTAATGCGCGGCACTTGCAGGCAGCGGCGCAACTCATCCTTGCTTTCACGGGTGCCGACGAAACCGACCGGCAAACCGATTACCAGCTGCGGCCGCCAGCCATGCTCACGGATCAACTGCGCCGCCTCGATAATTGCGGTCGGCGCATCGCCGATAGCGAGCACTATGTCGTTGCCAAATTTTTCCCAGGCGCGCCGGATACCAGCCGCAGAGCGCGTAATCCCATGCATTTGCGCCATCAAGTGCGTCTCGCGGTCGTGCACTCCGCACCAGGTTTCGATACCAAGCTGTTCGAGTAATGCACGCTTCAAGCCGGTCTGCACCATGGTGACATCGGTCACTACGCGCTTGCAGCGCAACAGCGCGCGGATGCCAGTCCCAACCGCCCCCGGTGAAAAGTAGATGTCGTCGATCGCACTGAAGTCACCACTGGTATGCACCAGCCGTTGCAGCACCGTCAAGTGCGCCTGCGGGAAGTCCGACCAGTCACGCCCGGCAGCAATGATGCGGAAACTTTCGGCTTCGATCGGATGTGGCTGATAGGGTGCCGACATTAATTCAAGTTTGGCTCCTGCTTTGACATCGGTTGCCAACGGTTCATCTAACCGCTCTTTTTCCAGCAACCCCCTTACCTCTAGGTGATGCGCGCGCTGCGGTTCACCAACTTGTTCCTCGAAGCCGACAATCTGTACTCGGTATTTGCATAGCGAACAATTCATCGCAGCGCGCCCGGTCACCGCTTCACGTGCGCGCTCAATCATCACGTCGGCCACGTGCGCATGCACGCCAAGATAGCTGGCCTTGAGCACTTCCAGCCCGGGTTCACGCTCCTGCAAGTCATCGGCCGCCGTGTAAATGCGCTTGACCAGCACACCGTCAAATAAAAAGAAAGGCAACACGACGAGTCGTGCGAATCCCAATCGCGCTGCAGCGCGCAGACCATCTGCAACTAGCGGCTTGGCGGTTCCCGAGTAACATACATACGCTCCACCAAAACCCATACCTTCCTCTAGCATGCGCGCGAGCTTGGCAACCTCACCATTGGCATCCGCATCGGTAGTTCCCCGGCCGACCAGCACCAGACAAGTGTCAGCACGCCGCAAGGTATTCGGGGAAGTCGACTCGGCAGCGATGATACGTTCCTGGGCAAGCTGCAGCAGTAGCGGATGCAAGTTGAGTGGCGCACCAAAATGAAAATCGATGGCGGGATATTCGCGCGCCAGCGCCAGCAACTCACTTGGCATATCGTTCTTGGCATGTCGTGCGGCCAGTAGTACCCCCGGCACTACGGCCACTTGCCGCGTACCAGCGGCAAGATTCGCTGCAACCGCCTGCTCGATGGTCGGACTGGCGAACTCCAGATAGCCATGGCTGACCACATGCTGTGGAGCGCGCGTACGAATCAACTCGATCAGCACTTCGAACTCGCGAACTGCATCAGGATCGCGACTGCCGTGACCGGCGATCACAATGCCGAACTGGTCGCTCTGATCAGGCTGCGTCATTCTCCCTCCGGCGGCTCTATCTGGCTTGGCATCGGATGGCGCGTCCGGATCAACATGATGCTCATGTCGGTAAACTCGCGCCACACACATTCGGCCAGTGTGCCGTGCCATTCCGCTTCACCGCGCGTCAGGTTCTCCCATACCTCGGTCGGATGCTCGGGTGACACGCCATTCTCCAGCAAGTAAGCAGCGATGTGGCACGGCATAAATGAACGGGGCGCATCCCACGGGCGAGGAATCACGATGGCATTGCGCTTGTCGTTGAGCACATGTACCAGATGACGTTTGAAAGGATCGAGATCGCCACGACGGTGAAAGGTGATAAAAGTGGTTTCGTCAAAACATACTTTGGTGCGCGACGCGAGAATTTGCGCAGAAGATATTCCCGGTAATGTTTCCACTTCGTGTCCACAAGCACGCTCAATCCGTTCCAGGTACTGGAAGCCGCTAAAATGAATATCGCCCATGAATACGACCACGCAGCGTTTGCCGGCGTGATGAGCCGATGCCACTTGCGCCAATTTTTGGACCTGATCGCGGTAACCCATGGTAACGACCTCTGCTGTCGACGGAATCAGGCTGTGCACAAGATTAACTACTGCGTCGAATCCTGCTACTACATCGGCATCGCGAATCAATTCTGCGCCGCGTTGCGTCAAGTAACCGAGATCGCCCGGTCCCGCACCAATACAGATGATCATGAGTGTTTCCCAATCGCTGCATTTGTCGACAGGCTTGCGGCGATCCCAACCACATCGGCCTTGCTCAACAAACACGCCACTTTGAGCGCTACCAGCTCGACATCGCCGGTACCGGTATCGAGCAAATAAATTTTCCCGGTCGTCATGTTGTTTTTAACCGCCCACGTATTGTGAGCGCCAAACTCTCTGCTGATAACTGCTCCAATGTCAGGCATTCCGCACCCAGTGCCTGCGCCAGGTGAGCGGCTCGTCCCAGGCGCAGATAACCGCTTTCGGTATCGAGCACAAGTGCCGGCACACCGCGTGCAACCAGCAATTCTGCTAACGCGAGCGTCTCGCGCCATGGGTCGCCACCATCGCTCAGCGCAACATTCGCCTTACCATCGCTCAGCAGTATCAAGAGCGGTGGCGCGCTTGCATTTGCCTGTTCCAGTGTTTGCAACGCTAACTGCAACGCGTGTGGCAACGGTGTGCGTCCGCCGGTGGGCAGATCGCGCAGCCCTTGCGCGGCGCGATCGATGCTGCGGGTGGGTGCCAATAACAGCTCTGCCGCTTCGCCGCGAAAAGAGATAACTGCTACTTCGTCACGCCGCTGGTAGGCATCGGTCAGTAGTGCCATTACTGCCCCCTTGACCACCTCCATGCGGCGTTGCGCCGCCATTGAACCAGAGGCATCCACCACGAACAGGATCAGATTGGCGCTTTTACCCACGCGAATCTGCTGGTGCAAATCACTTCTGGTCACCTGAAACTCAGCCGGATCACGCAGCGCCGCGCTACGCAGCGTCGCGCCCACCGCAAGACTGCTCGGATTGTCATGCGGCACCGCGCGCACTACTCGACCCCGCGGAGCATCCGGCGCGGCGCTACGTCGGCCCGCGACACTGCGGGCCGACGGGGTATCGACCATGATCTGGCGCGAGGTGCTGGTAGACGCTACCGCGAATACCTGTTGCTGATTTTCCTGTTCAGCGTTGTCCATCACACCCTCTGCACCGTTACTCTCCGGAGTGGTGCCGGGTTCATCATTCAACTCCGGCGGTCGGACGGCTTGCTGCATCAATTCGTCCAGACGCTCACGGTCCAATCCCGGCTGTTCAAATGGTTTGCGGCGGCGGCGATGAGGCAGCACAAGCTCCGCAGCACAACGCACATCTTCGGGTGTCACCCGTGTCCGCTCCTCAAGTGCTGCCAACGCAAGCGATGCCTTGTGCATTACGATGTCAGCACGCAAGCTGGCGACATCGAATTCGCAACAAAGATGGCTGATCAGATCAAGCAATACGTCATCCAGCACCACCTTTGGCAATAACCGCTGCGCAGCGATAAGTTGAAGCCGTAGCGCATCCTGTTGCCGGGACCATGCGAGAGCGTAGGCCGCCGGATCGGCTTCGAAAGCGATACGTCGCCGCACTACTTCGGCACGTAATGTTTTTTCGCGGGGAGCCATTACCTCGACCATTAAGCCGAAGCGATCAAGTAATTGCGGGCGCAAGTCTCCCTCTTCCAAATTCATCGTGCCGATCAGCGTAAAACGCGCCGGATGCATGACCGACAAGCCTTCTCGCTGCACCGAGTTGATGCCCATCGCCGCTACGTCAAGCAGAACATCCACCAGGTGATCAGGCAGCAGGTTCACTTCATCTATGTAAAGAATGCCGCGATGTGCTGCCGCCAGCAAACCGGGTTGAAAGGCGCGTTTTTCGCCCCGCAGTGCGCGCTCAAGATCAAGGGTGCCGAGCACTCGGTCCTCAGTCGCACCGAGCGGCAGCGTAACGAAAGGCACCGCAGCCGCCTGCACCGTTGCACTCGCATTGCAAATCTCGCAGTGTTCACAGGGTATGCCGGGTAGACAGTTGAACGCACAGCCAGCACTGCGTTCTATCAGTGGAAGGATATCTGTCAGCGCCCGCGCTGCAGTACTCTTGGCTGTCCCCTTGTCGCCCCGGATCAGCACACCACCCAATGTTGGGTCAACCGCGCACAGCAGCAGCGCAGATTTTAACTGCGGCTGCCCAACGATGGCGGAGAATGGAAAATTTATGTTTGTCATTTTATGCGTTGCGCGGCGTCTCGCCGCGCGCCTCCAATAAGGTCTCGCTGTGCAGGTACAATTTACGCAGCGCCTCCAGCGTGTACTGCAGTGGTTCGGCCCACATGCCGCGACTGGCCGCCTCAAGCAATCGCTCGGCGATTGCATTCTGCGCCCATGGATTAGCTTCCTGCAGAAAACTCTGCATCCCGGGATCGAACACGTAGCTGCTTGCTACCTGCTCGTACATCCAGTCATCCATCACCTGCGCGGTAGCATCGTAACCGAATAGATAATCAACCGTCGCTGTCAGTTCCAGCCCACCCTTGTAACCATGACGTTGAATGCTTGCAAGCCACTTGGGATTCACCACACGCGAGCGAAACACCCGCAAGGCCTCTTCCTTGAGATCCCGCACTTGGGCGTGCGCGGGATCATGGCTGTCACCGAAATAGTGACGCGGCTGTTGCCCGGTCAGGGCGCGGATAGTGGCAATCATGCCGCCGTGAAATTGCAGGTAATCGTCGCTGTCGAAAATATCGTGCTCACGGTTGTCCTGATTGTGCAGCGCCACCTGCACACCCGACAGGCGTACCCGGAATGCATCCTGTTCGTCCACTCCCTGCGCATTGCGCGCATAGGCATAGCCGCCCCAGTTAACATAAGCCTCGGCGAAATCGGCATCAGCCTGCCAGTTCTTTTCCTGGATTAGCGGCAAAATACCGGCGCCGTAGCTACCAGGCTTGGCGCCGAAGATCCGATAACCGGCGCGCTGCGACGCCTGGTCTTGTGGCAACCCCTTGCCGATCCAATCACCCAATTCGGCGAAATAATGCTTGCGCACGAAGTTCTGCGACAGCGGCTCATCCAATCTGATAACAGCATTGACCGCATCATCGATCAGATCAATCAATTGCGGGAACGCATCACGAAAGAAACCGCTAATGCGAATCGTCACATCGATGCGTGGGTGCTTCAGCTCCGCCAGCGAAATAACTTCGACGCCAGCCAACTGGCGGTTCTCCGGCCGCCATACCGGGCGCATACCAAGCAGCGCCAGAATCTGCGCCACATCATCACCGTGCGTGCGCATTGCGCTAGTACCCCAGACACTAATGGCGACACTTTCCGGATAACTCCCGGTTTCGCGCACATGGCGGGCTAACACCTCGTGTGCCAGTTGCTGGCCGACGCGCCAGGCCGACTGCGAAGGCACGCTACGCGGATCAACCGAGTAAAAGTTGCGCCCGGTCGGCAGGATGTGCGCCATGCCACGGGTAGGCGAACCGCTCGGCCCCGCCGGCACATAGCCGCCAGCCAGCCCGCTCAGCAAATTATCGATTTCGTCTGAAGCACGCGCCAAGTTGGGCACCAACTCGCGGCAGGCGAAACCAAGCACTCGACGCAACCCATCGTAGCGGGTATTGGTGTCAGAGGGCGTCTCCTCATGATCGACATTGGCTGTGGGAGTGCGGGGCAGATTCGCTTTTATATGCTTCTGCTTTGCCTGAACAAGCAAACTGCCAGGCGAGCGGTCCGTCGGTTGCAGACGCGGCAGATTTGATGTGTCGCCCTCGGCATTAAGTCCACTGAAAATCAGCTCCAATACTGCATCTATGCATGATGCAGCATAGCCATGTGCCTGCAGTTCGACGAATAGCTTGCGACCCAGCACATCAATCGCCTCTAATGCATCGGCTCGCGTGACGACCGGTCGATCAGCCATGCGCTCCAGGGCACTTGTTGCGTTCAGGCGCCGTCCTTTGTGCTCCAGCAACATCTCGATTTTCAAACCGAACAGCCGTGCCACCTCCGCCTGCAAACCGGGAATATCCTGATTTGGCAGACGCGTGAGGGATACCAGCATGTCAACCAGTTGCTCTCCTTCAGGCGTTTGACCAAGAATGTGCAAGCCGTCACGGATCTGTGCCGCCCCCAACTCGCATAAATAACCGTCGAGATCCTCAATCAAGTGGGCAACATCGACCCCACCCATGTTTGCCAGTGCTGCGGGCAGATCTTCGTCGTTGTGATGGTGATGGACATGGTCAGCATGATCGTGTCCATGCTCATGATCAGCCGCGTGGTCATGATCCTGGTGATCGTGGTCATGATGATCGTGATCATGATGCAGCAGTCTGAACTGCAAATCCGTATCCAGATTGGTTTCCCTCACCAGATCCCAGATCTGCTGTTGCAATAGCGGCAGCTTGGCTGGATCGAGAATCTCCACCTGATAATACTCGTCCACCAGTTGCGTCAATTGAGCCAGTGCGCCATAGGTGTCAGCGGTGGTCATCGGCGGCGTCAAATGGTCAACGACGACAGCATGGGCACGGCGTTTGGCCTGCGCACCCTCACCAGGGTCGTTGATGATGAAGGGATAAAATAAAGGCATATCCGCCAGAAATGCATCCGGGAAACAGTTTTCTGACAGGCCCACGCCCTTTCCCGGCAACCATTCGAGTGTGCCGTGCTTGCCGACATGGACAATGGCATCGGCGCGCCATTCGTCACGCAACCAGCGATACAGCGCGTAGTAATGGTGGGTCGGCGGCAAATCGGGCTGGTGATAAATCGCATCCGGGTCCATGCCATAGCCGCGTGGCGGTTGCAGCGCCACGAAAGCATTACCCAGTTCGATGCCAGCCAGCGCCAGATGATCGTCATGTACATAGGCAACACCCGGCGGCGCTCCCCATTGCGCCGCCATCCTCTCCTGCATCTCCAGCGGCAAATCGTCAAACCACGCCGTATATTGCGCCACCGACACACGCCCGACCGCGTGCGTCAATTGCTCGGCGCTGAGCCAGGTATTATCGTAGGCACAGCGGTCGATCAACGCATGGATCAGTGCCGTGCCATCCCTGAGCAACTGATCTATGTGATAACCGGCATCGCGCATCGCACGCAGGATGTGCATCAGGGATGCCGGCGCATCGAGACCAACTGCATTGCCGATTTGTGATGCCTTGCTGTTGGAATTGGTAAAAATAAAGGCCACGCGCTTGTCCGCATTGTCCATCCGTTTCAACCGCGCAAAGCGCGCCGCAAGCCCGGCTACGCGCGCCACGCGATCGGACAGTGGTTCGTATTCGACCGCCTCATTGGACATGCCGATGGCCCGCGTTTTGAACGACACCGGGACAGTTATGATGCGCCCATCGAACTCGGGCAGCACCACGTTCATTGCCGCATCCAGCGGATTCATGCCGCGTGCCGACTGCTGCCACTGACTCAGCATCATGCTGCTGGTCATGGCTTGTAACACTGGCACATTGAGGCGCTCCAGCACACCAACCGACCATCCGGCCGGGGTCGGCCCGCCGGGCGTGATTTCGCCCATGGCAAATGAGGTGGTGTTGATCAGTACGTCGATATGCGCGCCCTGTTCCCCGCTGAAATAGCGCAGCGCAGTCGGCAGCTTCGCGCCGCCATCGCTTCCGGCACGTAGTGACGAGGTGAATACCGGCAACACATTCATGCCGCGTTTTTCCAATGCATCAATCAGTGCATCGACGAAACGCGTGTTACCGCTCATCCAATGGGTGCGGTAGAAAACAATACCAGCGCTGGGCCGTTGTGGCACCCGCTGAACCAGCCAGTCGTCGATGCTGGCACCTTGGGGCAGATCGGGGTGATATAGCCCATGCTCGGGCAAAGCCAGTGCCGGCTCGAAACCAAAGCCGGTCAGTAACAGATGATCCGCCAGGTAACGCAGCAACTGCGCCAGATTAGCGCTACCGCCCGCCTGGAAATACAGCAACGCCTGCTGCAACACATCTGATGAAACGGTGGATAGTGCCGCCAATTCCGGGTCGGGCTCTCCGGTACCGCTGATTGCGATCAAGTGCCGCCCTTGCCGCCGGGTTTGGCCTACCAATTCGGCAAAACCCGGTACGCTGCCGAGACGTCCCAGTACGCGCAAGATGATAATCTGTGCCGCAGCGAGTTCATGCGCCAGTAGCGCCGCCATCTGCGTTTCACTTTCGAGCGACTGCAGGTCGACGCCAGTAACCGGCGGAAAATCCTGTGGGAGTTGGGTCAGCGCGCTGTGCAGCACCACCAGATCGTTTGAGTTATGCGTCAATAGTGCAATACGCGCGCCCACCGCATCAATCTCACGCATCGTCATCTCCCCATGGGCAGGTGTCGCCTTCGCCCAGACGATGGAAGATCAATTCATCCACTTCCTGTCCGCCAACCAGATGCTCGGCGATGATCCGTTCCAGTGCGGTCTCGTCAACGCAGCGATACCATACTCCTTCGGGATACACTACCAGTATCGGCCCCTGATTCCGACACACGGCCATGCAGTGCGTTCTGGTACGCTTGATCCGCATATCCGGACTGGCATCAATCTTCTTTCCCATCAATTCAAACATGGCCTGCGCCCGCATGCCATTTTCGGTGCAACGCGGGCCGACGCACATTAGTACGTGTCTGGTGTGGGTTCTCATAACATTCTCTTCACGCCGGAGCGCTCAAAAGCTGCCGTCGCGCCCGCGTGGGACTTGTTCAGTGGTTCCCTAGGCGAATTTCTTGTAAAAGAACCCCATCAACCCGCCGAAAGCGAGCCAGAACACAGCGTTTGCAATAGCGGTGGCGTATATGAAAGCATGCACCAGTTCAACAGGTGCTGTGCTCGCGTGCACTTGCGGCTGCGGCACACCGATCAAGTGAGGAATGCCAAGCATGACTGCGCCCAGTATTTTGACTTTCCCTGTTCGGGCAAAAATCAAAAACGATAACCCGCCTGCAGTCATAATCACCGTCATGAGCCACCATAGCTGTCGATCGACCAGCGGAGCCGCTTCAGCGCCTGGAACTTCCGGTGGCAAGCCAAGAGAAGGAGCAACGAAAAAAACCATGTACCCTGCCAGACCCCACAACAACCCGGAACGCCAACCACCTGCTTCACCACGCAGACAGATGGTAGCGCCCAGCAACAACCCGAAGCCAACGCCCAGACTGATGTTCGCCAAGGCGGTGAACAGGGTTCGCTCTACACCGGTTGCAGGTTGCCAGGCATCCTGCTCGTGATGCATATTCTCGGCAGAAGAATATGCATGAGCCGATTGAGAAACCGCCGCTGTGCTGGCCGCATCTTCATACGTTTCGGCCTTGAGTATGAGCTGGCTTACCTGAATTTGCTGAACGGCGGTCAATAACAAACCCGCCAGCATACCCGCCAGGGCGGCTGCGGAAATGATCCGTTTGAATGCCGCCAGGTCAAACATTCCCGCCATGCGGGTTAGTGGCACGGAAAACCGGCGGAATGACGGGCATCATGCGCGGCATTGTGCAATGCCGCAGTCTCGGCGAAAACCGCGCCATAAAGGAGTATCAGCCCAAGACTTGCGGCGAGCATTACCGGCAGTATTTTGTCTTTCCAGGTGGCGGAACGGGGCTGCGAATCGACGCTATCGAGTAAACCGGGTGTTGACGGCATGTGATATTCCTCCTCAATCAGAAAGCACTCAAGACGCGATGACAGCAGGCGCCGAGGCGATTCCTCATTGCTGATCATCGTGTAAAACACGTGAAGGAGTCTGTACGTAAAGAAAGAAGTGAAAGACGGGTGCGCAGCAGAGCAATCCGTCTGAATCGCCCTCCGCGATACAAACTCTACGAGAACTCAAGGCTGGTCTCCGGGCTCACGAGCTGGAATCCCCTTGCAGGTTTCCCAAGGTCAGCGCCTTCCCATGCATCGCATGGTGGCATAGTGCGAACCTTTTCACTCGATTACCGTTGCGGGGGCAGCGTCGGTTTTGTTCGCTCGTTCAGAAAACTCACCGACTTCCCATTTCATTCCACAAACGACTGTTTGCGGAATACCTGGAGCAATGCTACCGGGTGAGTATATGCGCCGCCGGAAAAACTTGCAAGCTGAGCAGACAGGCTCTACAACAGCCTATTATGCTGATCAGCAGTCCAGAACCATCAGTCCGCCATAGGCAATTGCGTGCGGCAGGCGAGTGGCATAAAGTGCCGTTTCGGCAGGCGTCAGATCGTATTGGCAAGCCAGCAACAACCGTATCGTTCCTGCGTGGCAAACCACGATAGCGCACTCCCGTCGCGACTGCATTAAATCATCATGAAATACACGTACTCGTTGCGCCAGCTGCAAGACATTCTCACCGCCACCCGGCCGGTACTGCACCAGATCGTCGGCCCAGGCATCGATTTCAGTACGGGGAATATCGTTCCAGACATGCATTTCCCAATTACCGAAATTCATTTCCATTAAACGCGCGTCATGGATAGCCGGTTGGCTATGGAGTACGTCGGCCAGACCGTCTGCCAGCACGACACAGCGCTGTGACGGGCTGCAAAATATGGGCTGTCGTTCAGGCAAAGTGGAGCGCAGCGAAGACAGCGCTCGCGCATGTTCCTCTGCCAATACGGTCAAATCGGTGCGGCCGTAACAAACATTTTCCGCAACGAGCGGCTTCGGATGGCGGACAAGATAAAGACGCATGGTGTTGTATTCAGAGCGTAATCGCCGCCAGCAAACCCAGATAGAACAGCACCTCCGTGACCTGCTGCACCGCACCCAGACAATCGCCGGTGTAGCCCCCGATGCGCCGCAAGAAAATGCCGGCCAGCCAGAGCATGGCAACCACCATTGCGATGCTGCCGGCCAGGATGGCTTGCCAGGGAAGCAAGCCAGCGACGCATATTGCAATTACAGGCAATGAGGCCGTAACCACAGCAATGCAAAATTCCTGCGTCGACATATGCTGTGCCAGCAATTTGGCTTTTCCGTCGGCCCTGACGTAGGACAAGCGCCAGATCAGTGCGGCCGAAGCCAGGCGCGATAGCGGATGTGCTGCCAGCAACGCGATTGCTACTGAATGTGTCGGCAAGCTGGAGAGCGTGATGCATTTCAACGCCAGTATCAGACCAATGCCAATCACACCGAAGGCTCCAATATGCGAATCCTTCATGATCTCCAGCGTTCGCTCCGGCGTCCTGCCCCCACCCAATCCGTCGCACACATCCGCGAATCCATCTTCGTGAAAAGCGCCTGTCAGGTAAATCCCGGCCACCGTCGAGAGCAGCACCGCAACTGGCTGCGGCCAAACCCAGATTGACAGTACATAGACACTTGCCGTGACCGCGCCAACGACTATTCCGACAGCCGGAAAATAACGCGCCGCATGACTCAACCAGCCCGACTCAAACCCGACCCAGAGAGGAATTGGCAGGCGTGTAAAAAATTGCAGCGCAATGAAAAAGAGGCGTAACTGATGGACGCAGAGCTTGATAAAGCGGGCAAATGAACTAGCAGCCACAGCGAGGGCCCACTTACTCACGTTTCTCGCTGACCTGCGCCGACTTGAACGTCGCCATTTCGTGCATGAAATTCACCGATGCCTGCAGCAGCGGCAATGCCAATGCACACCCGGTGCCCTCTCCCAGCCGCAAGCCAAGCTGCAATAATGGACGTCCGCCAAGAAAATTTAACATCTGCTGGTGCCCCTTTTCATCCGAACAATGGGAAAAAACGCAGTAATCGAGAATCGCCGGCTGCAGCCGCGAAGCCAGCAGCAGAGCGCTGGTCACTATGAAACCATCGATTAACAACACCATGCGTTGCTCCGCCGCTTTTAGCATCGTACCCATCATCATGGCGATCTCAAAGCCGCCAAACGTGGATAGGATATCCAGAGGAACAATCACGTCGGCGTGATGTGCCGCAGCCGCCTCAATCACGTGCTGCTTGTGCCGGATACCGGCAGCAGAAAGTCCTGTTCCGGCGCCGACACAATCGGCGACAGATATTCCTGTCACCTTATGCATGATCGCGGCAGCAGCAGTTGTGTTACCAATGCCCATTTCACCGAAACCGATCACATTGCCGTCGAGTGAAGCCGCTAGCCCCATGCCATATCCTATGGCAGCCGTACATTCTTCGGCGGTCATTGCCGGCTCGCGCGCAAAATTGCGTGTGCCGGGACCCACCTTTCTATCAATTAAATCCGTACGCGCGCCGAAATCATGATTCACTCCGGCGTCAATGACATGTAATGCGCATTCATGCTGGCGCGCGAACACGTTGATCGCCGCACCTTGCGCGAGGAAATTTTCCACCATCTGCCAGGTAACGCTTTGTGGATAGGCTGATACATTTTCTGCCACGATACCGTGGTCGCCAGCAAATACGAAAATGGAGGGCCGCGTCAGTTGCGGCTGCGTCGTTCGCTGGATCATGCCAACCTGCTTGGCGACCAATTCCAGAATGCCCAGACTGCCCAATGGTTTGGTTTTGTTGTTGATACGCGCATCAAGTGCGGCAGCCAACACCACATCGTGCGTCGGATGAATTTTCGGAATATGCATGTAACTTCCACAGCGCGTCTGTACGCATGGCCCTTATGATAAATTTCAGTGACAGCGATGAACTCAGGATAAATAGTCTGTCGGCGGGGCGCGCCGCATTCGCCTCGCTCTGCCTGAACATACGCCGAGAAAAACTGATCAGGCAGCTACGAGGGGCGTAATTTGATCCCTGACGGGATGGTAAAGTATGATGCTGTTGGTCGCAATGATACTGCATAAGAGGCATGCCGCCTCCCCTGCTCCATTTTTCACAATCAATCGGCTGGCGTGTGCGATTACATCTGATTGAATGAACAGTCCAAGCAAATGCAGAAAATACCACTCATCATCCTTACCGGCTTTCTCGGGAGCGGCAAGACCACGCTGCTCAACAACCTGCTGAAGACGCCGCAATTTGCCGACAGCGCCGTACTGGTCAACGAGTTCGGCGCGATCGCGCTTGACCACCATCTGATTGAAGCGGTGCCGGAAAGCACCGTGGTGCTCGGCAACGGCTGTATCTGCTGCGCCATGCGCGGCGAGCTTTCCGGTGCGCTGCGTACCCTGTTCTGGCAGCGGCAGGACAAGAAAATACCGAACTTCAAGCGTGTGATCATCGAAACCACCGGTCTGGCCGATCCTGCGCCCATTCTGCGTGAGCTGCTGAATCACCCGACCATCCTGCAACATTACAGCGTGGCAGGTGTCATTACTTGTGTCGATGGCGCTTTCGGTACGGAGCAATTGAAACGGCAGCCCGAGTCGCTGAAACAGGCAGTGGTTGCAGACCAGATACTGATTACCAAGACTGACTTGGCAAGCGCGGAACAAATTGCGGCTTTGGTCGAACAACTACAGGCGCTCAATTCGATCGCCACCATCCACCCTATCGCGAATGGCAATGTTGACCCGGAGATTTTTCTCGAAACCACAACCCATCATTCACCGGACAGAAATGCTGATGGGCAACGCTGGCAGCAACCTGATGCGTATCGGCCGATCCAAATTGATCCGGGGCTGCACATGCATCTGCGCCGGCCCACTGCCAGCAGCAGTAACCAGCATGAGCGCATTCATTCGTTCTGCCTGACGTTCGAGCAGCCGCTTCCCCGCCGCGGGCTGCTCACCGCATTGCAAATGCTCGCCAGCATGCATGGCGAACACATCCTGCGGATAAAAGGCATCGTCCACTTCGATGATGACGACAAGCCGCATGTCATTCACGGTATCCAGCACATGCTGTTTCCGATCGAGACACTGGAACGCTGGCCGCAAGGACTGTCCAGTACTCAACTGGTTTTTATCGTGGAAGGACTGGCTACCGATACGATCACGGACATGCTGCAGAAGTTTATCGGCATGGATCGTGGCGACCGCAAAGCAGAATTGACGAGCTGGTTGATTAGCTGAATACATTCGGTTCGACAGTCGGGTGAGCTCCGCTTCGCTCACTTCATCTGTAATAGTTTCGGGAATCAATTTCCGGAAACGGCACCGCTCTATCAGTTACGATGGTCGGCTCCCGACACCTTTCAGACAGTTGGGTTTCCAAAAAGTGAACACTCAACGAGGCTGTAGAAAAAATGGTTTTCAGTGAAATGCGTGCTTGCAACTAATTGATTCTGCAATGAGTAAATTTGTATAAACGGGCTCTGCTTGGGGTTTTCTACGGCGTCAAACGTGAAGCTTTAGCGGAACGGCTTCTTGTGCTTGTACCATTTCTTCTTCACATCTGGCAGTGACTTCATGATTTCCACCGTTCGCTTGAATTCAGGGTCAAGCGTGTAAGCGCCAGGGTGAGATTTGATCATTTGCATCTTAAATTCAACGGATTCGACCAAATCGTAATACTCGGACTGAAGCTTCTCGATTCTGTCCATGAAATTGGCCATTACGGCGAGGAACTCTCGCTTGTCGGCAGGGGATGGCAATTGATTCGCAATCGACCCATCCCATAACGATAGCAGCTTGGATAGGTCTTGCAGGATGCGTTCAACTTCATTCCAAGTTGGCGGCCTATGGTCGCCAATCTTCGTCGGAAAATCTTCGTTACTCATTCTCGAACCTAACGTGGCGCTCACCCGCGAGCGCCGCAGGCGCGAGTCGAGTGCAACAGCAAGTTAGATTTCACAGGTGCTTCCATGCATTCAGTCAGCCTCCGGAGCTTGATACTTGTAGGTCTTCTGACAATGCTCGCACTTCACGACTCCGACACCTCCTTCGTCACTGATGGACTCAAGCTTTCGGATTTCGCCGAGCAGAAAGCACAGCGGACAGAGAAGCGGCTCTCCGCAATGGTTCATAGCGTGGCTCCAGCGTGCTTCGTAATCCGCAACCTGAGCTTGACTGGCCGACCCCGCCCTCAATTGTCGAATCATTTCGTCGTGCATTCCCTCAAGCGCCATGATCCCTCCCAGTGCTCTACGTGAAATCTAACTTTATTATAAGGAGACAGTTTTGCGCTCTAACTCCGATACCTGCTTCCTAACTCGGTCTAGTGGAGCACTCACCTACTAATTACACTATAGCACAAGGGCGGAGGGGGTTTATGACAGCGGGGACTCGATCTGTCGTGTACGCGCGAATGGTGGCTTCAGAGCTGAAGCTCGACCGGCTCCTCTTGGCACATTTCTGCCTGTGACGAAAGTTGCAAACTAGCACTTTCCAGTAATTGGCATCTGAGGGAAAAGGCTCGATCTGTTTAATCCGTTTATGTTGATATTTTTCAGCCAAGTGTTTTACATCTGCCGCGTTCTAGGTGGAGAATTCCCTATCCTCCCGCACGCTTCATTTTTCATGGCACGGCTTATTTGCTATGATGCGTCTCTTGCTTCGCGCGAACCATCCGCTTCATGCTCAATATTGATCTGCACTGCCATTCCACGGTTTCCGACGGTTTGCTGACGCCCACGCAGTTGGTGGAGCACGCCGCTGCGCGCGGGGTGAATGTGCTGGCGCTGACCGACCACGATGATGTAGCTGGATTGGGGGAAGCGCGCCGTGCTGCTGAAGAAAAGAACATCACTTTCATCAATGGGGTAGAGATCTCCGTCAGTTGGCGCAGTCAGACGTTGCACATTGTCGGTCTCGGTATCAACCCTGAACATACCCCGCTGGTCGAGGGTCTGGCGGCCATCCGCAGCGGCCGCACAGAGCGAGCGCGCAATATCGCCGCGCAACTGGATAAATCCGGCATCTACGGCAGTCTGGAAGGGGCTTATGCTTATACTGGAGCCGGGCGCCTGATAGGCCGCACTCACTTCGCGCGCTTTCTAAGCGAACGGGGTCATGCCAAGGATGTGAAATCCGTGTTCAAAAAATATCTGGTCAAAGGCAAACCCGGTTATGCGCCGCATCAGTGGACCTCGTTAAGCGAAGCAGTGGGCTGGATCTGCGGCAGCGGCGGCAAAGCGGTAATCGCCCACCCGGCGCGCTACAAGCTGGGCAAAGGTGCGCTGGACGAACTGCTGCTGGAATTCCGTACTCTGGGTGGGACAGCCATCGAAGTCATTACTGCCAGCCATACGCCGGAACAATCCCTGCTGTTTGCGCGCCATGCGCAACGCCTGGGTTTGCTGGCTTCGCGCGGCTCAGATTTTCACGGGCCGGGTGAAAGCTATTTTGACCTGGGCCGGATGCCCGAATTGCCTGCCGGGTGTACACCGGTGTGGCATGACTGGAACGGAATGATGTAGCGCAGATGGGAACAGGCCTCGTCCATATAATTCAATCCCAATAACCAAAACCAGAAACCGCTTTTCACGTGGCCCAGTTCTTTTCCATCCACCCGGACAACCCGCAGTTGCGCCTGATACGGCAAGCAGCGGAAATCGTGCGCGCCGGGGGTGTGATCGTTTATCCGACCGATTCCTGTTACGCGCTTGGTTGCCACCTGGGCGACAAGAGCGCCATGACGCATATTCGCGCCATACGGCAGGTGGACGAGCAGCATCATTTCACGCTGGTATGCCGGGATCTGGCTGAAATCTCGCATTACGCCAAAGTCAGCAATAGCCAATACCGCCTGCTCAAGGCGAGCACGCCCGGCAGCTATACTTTCATACTCGAAGCCACACGCGAAGTGCCGCGCCGTTTGCAGCATCCCAAGCGCAATACCATCGGCCTGCGCATTCCCGATCATCCCGTGGTGCAGGCGCTGTTGGCGGAATTGAATGAGCCGCTGCTGAGTTCCACCCTGATGCTGCCGGGAGATGAATTCCCGCTCAATGATGCCGAGGAAATCCGCGATCGCCTCGAACACCAGGTGGAACTGGTACTGGACGGCGGCCCCTGTGGGCTGGAGATGACCACCGTGATTGACCTGACGGGCGAGGTGCCGGAACTGACACGCCAAGGCAGGGGCAGCGCGGCACCTTTCGGAATAGCGCATGGATAGCATCATCCAGGGAATCGCCATTTGGGCGCTGCCGGTGATTCTTGCCATTACCCTGCATGAGGCCGCGCACGGCTACGTGGCCAAGCATTTCGGCGATCTCACTGCCTACGCGCAAGGGCGTGTCAGCCTGAATCCGATGCGGCATATCGATCCGATGGGTACGATCGTGGTGCCGCTGGTTCTGTTCACCTTGAGCAAACTGACGGTCGGTACCGGCTTTCTGTTTGGCTGGGCTAAGCCGGTACCAGTGAACTTCGGCAACCTGCGCCGCCCCAAGTACGACATGCTGTGGGTGGCTGCCGCCGGGCCGGGCGCAAATCTTTTCATGGCGATCCTGTGGGCGCTGGTGATGAAGCTTGGTCTCTCCCTGCCGGAGAGCGACCTGACCAGACCGATGCTGCTGATGGGTGAAGCGGGCATTGAAATCAACGTGATCCTGATGGTGCTGAATCTGCTGCCGTTGCCGCCGCTGGACGGGGGCCGGATGGCAGTGAGCCTGCTGCCCCACCGCCTGGCGCACCATTTTGCACGGATCGAGCCTTATGGCTTTATGATACTGCTGTTGCTATTGTTCAGCGGCATGCTCGGCACCATTATCGGACCTTTTATTATGTTTACAATACAAATGGTGGCAATGCTTACCGGATTGAAAGCTTGAGAAACTTAATCATGAATTATTAAGGACAAGTAACATGTTTACTGATCGCGTCTTGTCTGGAATGCGCCCCACTGGCAGACTGCATTTGGGACATTACCACGGTGTGCTGAAAAACTGGGTGGAGCTGCAGCACCAGTTTGAATGCCTGTTTTTTGTTGCCGATTGGCACGCGCTCACCACGCATTACGATACGCCGGAAATCATCGAACAGAATGTCTGGGACATGGTGATCGACTGGCTGGCTGCCGGGGTGGATCCGGCACAGGCGACCCTGTTCATCCAGTCACGGGTGCCTGCACATGCCGAGCTGCATGTGCTGCTTTCCATGATCACGCCGCTGGGCTGGCTGGAACGCGTCCCCTCCTATAAGGATCAGCAGGAAAAACTGAGCGAGAAGGACCTGAGCACTTATGGCTTTCTCGGCTATCCACTGCTGCAGAGTGCGGATATCCTCATTTACCGCGCCAATCGTGTGCCAGTGGGCGAGGATCAGGCGCCGCATATCGAATTCACCCGCGAAATCACGCGCCGCTTCAATCACATTTACGGCAAGGAAGCCGGCTTCAAGGAAAAAGCCGAAGCGGCAATAAAGAAACTTGGTTCCAAAAAATCCAGAGTCTATCGCGAATTGCGCGATCGCTACCAGGAGCAGGGTGACGATGAAGCGCTGGCAGCAGCGAAATCGTTACTCGATGAGCAGCAAAACCTGAGCATGGGTGATCGGGAGCGGTTATTCGGCTATCTCGAGGGTGGCGGCAAAATGATTTTATCCGAGCCAGAAGCACTGCTCACCCATGCATCCAAAATGCCGGGGCTGGATGGCCAGAAAATGTCCAAATCCTACAATAACACCATCAGTTTGCGGGAAGATGCGGACAGTGTCACAAAGAAAATCCGCACCATGCCAACCGACCCGGCGCGTATCCGGCGCAGCGATCCGGGCGATCCGGCCAAGTGTCCGGTATGGCAATTCCATCTGGTTTATTCGAACGACAAGACTAAGGACTGGGTACAACAGGGTTGCAAGAGTGCGGGTATCGGCTGTCTCGAATGCAAGCAGCCGATAATCGAAGCGGTGCTGGCGGAGCAGGAACCCATGCATGAGCGCGCCAGAATGTATGAGGAAGACCCCACGCTGGTACGCAATATCATCGCCGATGGCTGTGAGAAAGCCGACAGACTGGCGCAGGAGACCATGCGTGACGTGAGGGAAGCGATGGGGCTCAATTACTCCTAAGGAACGGCAAAATTAAGACTGGGCACGGTATAATTGAGGCCGGGCAATAAGAAGACGTTCCCACTGCAGAATGAACACATTCCTCAATCCTGTCGCCACTGGTCCGGTTGCCACAATCCACGGTGAGCCGCTGCTGAAACTGCCACGGGATCTGTACATCCCGCCGGATGCGCTGGAGGTATTTCTCGATACTTTCCAGGGACCCCTGGACTTGCTGCTTTATCTCATCCGCAGGCACAACCTGGAAGTGCTGGATATCCCGATGGCGGAACTCACCCGGCAATACATGGCCTATGTCGAGATGATGCGCGCCAATCAACTGGAACTGGCGGCAGAATACCTGCTGATGGCCGCACTCCTGATCGAAATCAAGTCGCGCATGCTGCTGCCGCGGCCCGTTAGCAGAACTGAGGAAGATATTGATCCACGCGCCGAGCTGGTACGCCGCCTGCTGGAGTACGAGCAGATGAAGCTCGCCGGGCTGCGTCTTAATGAATTGCCTCAGGCCGACCGGGATTTTGCGCTGGTACAGGTATGGATTGAACAGGCAGCAGTAAAGCGTCTACCGGAAGTCAGCGTGGATGATCTGCGTAATGCCTGGCTTACGCTGGTGACACGTGCCCAGGCCAATCGCCACCATCGTGTCACTCGAGAAGAGCTTTCGGTGCGTGCACATATGAGCCGCATCTTACGCCATCTGCATGGGCGCGAGTTCGTTGAATTTCAGGAATTATTCAGTGCCACCGCCGGAGTGGCGGAAATCGTGGTGACTTTTCTTGCATTACTGGAGCTCTCCAGGGAGGCTCTGGTGGAGGTAACCCAACCTCAAACCTTTGGAATCATTTATGTCAAATCAATCAGTTTCCTCACTGCCGCCTAGTTCGTCCGCTCCACCCAATCCCGGCGAGATCAAGCGGATTCTGGAAACGGCGTTGCTCACCAGCCAGGATCCGCTGCCGCTGTCGGAATTGAAGAAGCTGTTTGATGAAGAACTGAGTCCCGAAATTCTGCGCAGATTACTGGAAGAATTGCGCGAGGACTGGGCAGAGAAAGGAGTGGAACTGGTAAATGTAGCCAGCGGCTGGCGCTTTCACAGCAAACCGGAAATGCAGCAATTTCTTGATCGGCTCAACCCGCAAAGACCGCCGCGCTACTCACGTGCAGTACTGGAAACCCTTGCTATTATCGCTTACCGTCAACCAGTGACACGTGGCGACATTGAAGAAATCCGTGGTGTGGCAGTATCCAGCCCAGTGCTCAGGACTCTCGAAGCACGTGGCTGGATAGAGGCTATCGGGCATCGCGATGTTCCCGGTAGACCAGCTCTATACGCTACTACCAGAAACTTCCTTAACGATCTTAATCTACGTTCCCTGGAAGAACTGCCGCCACTGGAAGATCTGGGTTCGCTGATTGAACCACAAGGAAGCATAGACTTGCTGCCGGTTCTGCAACCGGCGGCCACCACTGATGATGCCGAGATGATACTGCCGATCCTGCAATCATTCCCGGAAACAGTATCAGATGATCCAGTTGCAAACAGCCTGTCGCTGCAGCAAGAGAAGACAATTGACTGATTTGTGAACGAGGTAGTCATATGCAAGCAATTCTGGTGGCAAATCCTAAAGGTGGCTGCGGCAAAACCACACTGGCGACTAATCTGGCAGGTTATCTGGCCGGACAAAACCAGCGGGTAATGATGTGGGACCTGGACCGGCAAAAATCGTCATTGGACTGGCTCGCACTGCGTCCTGCCAATTTACCAGCCATCACCAGGCTGGATGCGGAGCGCGATGATGTCCATCCAAAAATTCCGGAAAGCAACGATTGGCTGGTACTGGATTCGCCGGCAGGGATGCACGGCAAGAACCTTGCTCACGCATTGAAACTTGCGCACAAGGTCATCGTGCCGGTACAGCCATCGGTATTCGACATGGCTGCCTCGCGGGATTTTCTGGATCGGTTGATGGAAGAAAAGATCGTGCGCAAGCATAAAGCTTTTATCGGCATTATCGGCATGCGCGTAGATCCGCGTACCCGCGCTGCATCCACTCTGGAGCAGTTTCTCAAACAGTACGATCTTCCCGTTCTCACCTATCTGCGCGATACCATGGTGTACGTCAATGCAGCTTTCAATGGCAAGAGTATTTTTGATCTGCCGCATTACCAGGCTGAGCGCGATCTGGAACAATGGCAACCGCTGATCGAATGGTTGAAAACTTAGGCACAAGTCTGGCCATAATTCTGGCCAGAGAACCCCGCTAACTGACGGGGAAAATATTCTCTCCTGGCTCAACGCCCCTCAATGCTGCATATGGTGATGCCCGCTGTGGCTGTCGGCGGCGGGTTTGCTGGTTGCCGCGGGCTTGGCCTTGGCCTTGGGCTTGAGCGGGGTGAAGCGCGCCGACTGCGCCTCCTGCCCCGGCAGCTTGACGAACACCACGATCACGCTCTGCGGCTTGAGCGTAAACTCGCCGCTGCCCTTGAACACAT
>JAUSLF010000046.1 GCA_030646695.1 Nitrosomonadaceae bacterium | reverse complement strand
AATATCGCTACCAGCAGCATAAGCCCCATGCCAAACTTGTACCACTTCGAGTCGTACCACAGCGACATGTCGTAACTACCGCCACCCGACCCTGCATGGCTTGATGTTCCTAATGTTGTTGCCATTGTCGTTACCTCCTATCTCATTGATTGAAAATAACTATCGCTCTTATTATAGCGGATAAAAACATTCCACTTACGCTAGTAAGGCTGTTTTATTTCAATATAGTTCCGATTTATTTATTGCCTGGTAGGCACCGAATAGCCAAGCATCCAGGAGGTGAGGATACCCATAGATAACGACAATCACCAGAAAAACGAGATCACCGCAATCACCGTCCGTGCTTGTGACGCATGGCCAACTCTCTTTCAGTTCTCCTACTAACAACAGAAATCGGTAGAATTAGCACCACAGTTATATCGTGTATCACCAACAATGCCCCGCAGTCGGGCAAATTGCGATTTTGATGGATATATGGCGCTTAAAAGTGACTGGTTCTGGTCAGCCGTAGCTAAATACTTTGACTTTGCAGATTTCTATCGAGAAACGTTATGAGCCTTCCAGCCCGCTGTCATTTCTTCCTGCTGCTCTGTCTGCTTCCATCTATGGTACAGGCTGCCGCCATAGACAGCCTCAAGACCTTCATTCACGGTACACGCACCGTTCGTGCGACGTTTTCACAGACCTTGCTTGACAGAAACATGCATGTAGTGCAGAAAACAAGTGGCACCATGCAATTCGAGCGCCCCAGCAAGTTTCGATGGACGTACGAAAAACCTTATGAGCAACTGATTATCGGCGATGGTGCCAAGGTATGGTTTTACGACCGTGATCTTAACCAGGTCACGGTACGCAAGCTAGATCTTGCCATCGGTAGCAGTCCGGCTGCGCTGCTCGCCGGCAGCAGCGCCATCGAATCCAATTTCGATCTTGGCGAAAATGGCCTGCAGGGAGGGCTGGAATGGCTGGAAGCCAGACCCAAGACCAAGGAGGGCACATTTGAACTAGTGCGCCTGGGATTTACACCGGAGGGGGCACTGACGGCAATGGAGCTGCGCGATAATTTTGGTCAGACTACGGTGCTTATATTTTCCGGGCTGGAGAAAAATCCCAGGCTCGCACCTGGCTTGTTCAAATTTACTCCACCCGAGAGCGCGGACGTGATCAGTGACTGATCTGTTCGAGAAACATAAACCGGCCGCACCACTGGCGGAACGGCTGCGTCCCAAGAAACTGGAAGATGTTATCGGCCAAGCGCATCTGCTCGGGGCAGGTAAACCATTGCGTCTTGCATTCGAATCCGGCAAACCTCATTCAATGATTCTGTGGGGACCGCCCGGCACCGGCAAAACCACTCTAGCCCGACTCATGGCGCTGGCGTTTGACGCTGAATTCGTTGCGCTATCAGCGGTGCTGTCGGGAGTCAAGGACATCCGCGATGCCATCGAGCGAGCGCAAATGGTGTTGCAGCAATCGGGACGTCATACCATCCTGTTCGTGGATGAAGTACACCGCTTCAATAAGTCACAACAGGATGCGTTTCTGCCGTATGTCGAGCAGGGACTGGTGACCTTAATCGGCGCCACCACCGAGAACCCTTCGTTTGAAGTCAACAGCGCATTGTTGTCACGCGCTCAGGTTTACGTGCTCACCGCCCTGTCCGAAAACGAACTGGCCACCCTGTTTGAGCGGGCAGGGAACCACGCATTGCAGGGACTGAACTTTACCGATGCCGCAAGACGTCTATTGATTGGATACGCTGACGGTGATGCAAGGCGCTTGCTTAATCTGCTAGAACAGGTGAAAACTGCGGCGGAAACCGAGGGGGTCTCAGAAATCGGCGTGGATTATGCGCATAATGCACTTTCCAGCAATGTGCGTCGTTTCGACAAGGGTGGGGATGAATTTTACGACCAGATTTCAGCACTGCATAAATCTCTACGCGGTTCCGACCCAGACGCCGCGCTTTACTGGATGTGCCGCATGCTGGATGGCGGTACCGATCCACTTTATATTGGCCGGCGGTTGATTCGCGCGGCAGTGGAGGACGTTGGCCTGGCCGATCCGCGCGCACTGCAGATGGCGCTGGACGCCTGCGGAATTTACGAGCGCCTGGGCAGCCCGGAGGGCGAACTGGCATTGGCGCAGGCGACGCTATATCTGGCCTGCGCACCTAAGAGCAACGCCGCCTACGTGGCGTATAATAAAACCCGGTCTTTTATCGCTAGCGACACGTCACGCCGGGTGCCGGAGCATTTGTGCAATGCCCCCACCAAGCTGATGAAGGAACTGGGTTTTGGACGCGAGTACCGTTATGCCCATGACGAGCCGGAAGCCTACTCGGCTGGAGAGAATTATTTTCCTGACGGCCTGCCTGAGCTAAAATTTTACCAGCCGACAGCACGCGGGCTGGAAGGAAAAATCTCGGAAAAACTGGCACATTTGCGCGAGCTGGACAAACAGGCGAAGAAAAAAATCTAGAACTTCCTGCGCTCGCCAGGCTGTGGGCACAACGCACGTGATTTGGAGTTTGCATGCTAGATATTCAGCTATTACGCACCGATCTGGAAAATGTTGCCAAGCGCCTTGCCGCGCGCGGCAAGGCCTTTCCCGTGGCAGAGTTCAATTCACTGGAAGCCGAGCGCAAAACCATCCAGACTCGTACCCAAGAATTACAGGCGCAGCGCAACATCACTTCCAAACAAATCGGCAATGCCAAGAGCAAAGGCAAAAATGTTAGCCTCATTCTGGCGGAAGTGACCGGCCTTGGTAATGAACTAAAGCAGGCCGAGACCCAGCTCGAAGGAATTCAAACTCGATTGCAGCAGTTATTGTTCGGCATCCCTAATCTGCCACATGACAGCGTGCCGGAAGGCAGGAGCGAAGCCAATAACCAGGAAGTACGCCGCTGGGGGACACCACACACTTTTGATTTCTCGGTGAAGGATCATGTGACCATCGGCGAAGACCTGGGGTTGCTAGATTTCGAGACCGCCGCGAAGCTCAGTGGGGCGCGCTTCAGCCTGTTGCAAGGCGGGCTTGCACGCCTGCATCGCGCGCTGGCGCAATTCATGCTGGATACACATACGCAGGAACATGGCTATACTGAAGCTTATGTGCCGTATCTGGTCAACGCGGAGAGCTTGCACGGCACCGGCCAGTTGCCAAAATTTGAGGCAGACCTGTTTGTTGTGCCGCATGGGGAGCAGGGGAATTATTATCTGATTCCCACTGCCGAAGTTCCTCTCACCAATACCGTGCGCGATCAGATCGTTGCGCTGGAATCTCTGCCGATCAAACTCGCTGCGCACACGCCCTGTTTCCGTTCCGAAGCAGGCAGCTACGGCAAGGACACGCGCGGCCTGATCCGCCAGCACCAGTTCGACAAAGTGGAGTTGGTACAAATCGTACATCCACAACAATCTTACGCAGCGCTGGAACAGCTGGTCGGCCATGCCGAAAAAATTCTGCAAAAACTGGAACTGCCTTATCGCGTGATGGTACTCTGTACCGGCGACATAGGATTTTCCGCTGCCAAGACTTACGACATCGAGGTGTGGCTGCCCGCACAAAATGCCTACCGTGAAATTTCTTCGTGCAGCAATTGCGAGGCATTCCAGGCGCGACGCATGCAGGCACGCTTTCGCAACGAAAAGGGCAAGCCGGAACTGCTACATACCCTGAATGGCTCAGGGCTGGCAGTCGGACGTACACTGGTGGCGATTCTGGAGAACTGCCAGAATGCCGATGGCAGCGTGTCCATTCCGGAAGCCTTGCGCCCCTATATGGGCGATCTCACCCGGCTTGCCGCACAGGATAAAAAATGAATTACACATCACTTGTCTCATCACTTCAGGAGGTCTCTCATCATGCGGAATGAAACCGGCAACAATGTTAGCAACAGCAACGATACCACCAAGCTCGAAGCCGAGGTGCGCAACGCCGTCGCGCAAGGCGACAACGTTCAGGAAACAGTGCAACACCTGACGCTCGCAGCGCTGAGCGCGCAAATCCATGATCTTGCGTCTTTACGCCGTATCATGACCGCGGTGATGCAGGGTGCGCGTGAAGGGGCGCAGCAAAAGTTGCAGCAAACGACTACCCAAGCGCATATGACACGGACCCAGCTAACCGATGCCATTGCCGGACTGGATGCTGCACTGGCGCAGCTTGCCGAAGCGTCAAAACTTGCAGTGGAGGAGGCGTCGGGCCGGGCGCAGAAATTTTCCCATGAGGAACTCGCGCGCGCACGCGCCGACCTGGAAAGCCTGGAGACCTTGTTCCTGGAAACGCTGCAAGTCTCAGCCTCGGCCGCCAAGGGACTGGTGGCAGACACCCTGCACGATCTGGTCGCCCATGCAAAGCGCAACGGCACTGCCGTCGGCGGCCAGTTGAAAGCTACCCTGACAACCTTCACCCAGCAGATGACCTCGGCCGGTCACACCCAACTGGAAGCGGGCGTGCAGTTGACTCATGCCACTGCCGATCTGTTGCGCAAAATCACCGCTGGCGTACTCAGCGGCTTGGCAGAGCGAGTCAAGCCAGGCGACAAGCCCAAGGATAACTAATGCTCTGGCAGGCACTGATGGCGGCGCGCGACCTCGGCCGTCTGCACGAGATCGCCTCGGTCCTGATTCGCCACGGTTTCGGCAACATGGTGCGCCGGATGGGACTTGCCAGTGCGCTGGAGCGGGCCGGCCGAGTATTACACTGGCATGCAGCAGAGGAAATGGCCCACCTCGAACCTCATGCCCGGGTGCGGCGAGCACTGGAGGAACTGGGACCGACTTTCGTCAAGCTCGGCCAGATTCTCGCTACCCGCGTAGACCTCTTTGCGCCCGAGTGGATCACCGAGTTCAGCAAGTTGGAGGACAGCGTGCCTGCTGTTCCCTATCCCGAGATACATCAGCAGCTCACCGAAGACCTGGGTGCCGCGCCCGAGGAGATATTCGCCGCGTTCGATCCACAACCTCTGGCAGCTGCATCCGTCGCCCAGGTGCACCGCGCTCGCCTCAAAGACGGCAGCGAGGTAGTGGTCAAGGTGCGTCGGCCCGGCATCCTGCCGATCATCGAGTCTGATCTGCGCTGGCTGTCAAGGTTGGCAGAATGGGCTGAGATGGAAAGCCCGGAGCTGCGCTATTTCCGCCCGCAGGAAGTAGTGCGACAGTTTGCCCAATCACTGCGGCACGAGCTTGATTTCACCGCCGAATGCCGCAATGCCGAACGCATCGCAGCAAATTTTGTGGGGTATTCTGACCCGGATTCCTCCTGTAACCCACCTGTTGGCGATACCGCACCTGCGCTCATCGTTATCCCTCGTGTCTATTGGCAATGGACGGGAGAGCGGGTATGTGTGCAAGAATACATCGATGGCATCCCCGGCCGCGACCTTGGCGCCGTCGATCATGCAGGCCTTGACCGCAAGATACTCGCCCACCGCGGTGCGCGCGCAGTGATGAAGATGGTCATCAAGGATGGTTTATTTCACGCCGACCCGCATCC
Organism: Nitrosomonadaceae bacterium; assembly: GCA_030646695.1. Lineage (GTDB taxonomy): Bacteria > Pseudomonadota > Gammaproteobacteria > Burkholderiales > Nitrosomonadaceae > VFJL01. The sequence continues at coordinate 31,843 of JAUSLF010000046.1, read as the reverse complement.
CGGCAACGTGTTCTATTTGCCCGGCAACCGCATCGCTTTCATTGACTTTGGCATGGTCGGGCGGCTTACCGAAGAACGTCGCGACCAGTTAGTCCATCTTTTGCTGGGACTATTGCAGCATGACCCCACGCGCGTCGTCGACGTGCTGCTCGACTGGACGAGCGACGGCGTGGCGGATGAAAGCGGTCTGATACTGTCAATCCAGACCTTCGTCGAACAATACCAAGGCGTGCCGTTGAAACAACTTAGGTTCGGCACCATGTTCTCGGAAATCGTGGCTAACTTGCGCGAGCACCGGCTTGTCCTGCCACCCGATTTGGCGCTGCTCGTCAAGGCGTTCATCACGCTCGAAGGCATGGGATGTGAACTTGAACCGGACTTTGACATGGCTGGCGAAGCACTGCCTCTGTTGCGTGACGAGGTGGCTGCTCACTATACTCCCTCGGCGCTTGTTAAACGCGGCTGGCGAGCAACCAGCGAAATGATTGGCCTCATCGCTGACTTGCCGCATGATCTCTCCCGACTGCTGCGCGCTGCTCGACGCGGCAAACTGGATATTCATATTGACGTCACGCACCTCAAACACGTCGGTGACCAACTCGATGGTGCTGTCAACCGGCTCGCTGCTGGTCTCATTGTCGCTGCGCTCATTGTCGGCTCCTCCATCGTCATGACCGTAACTGGTGGCCACACTTTGTTTGGATTTCCTCTCTTTGGAGTGCTCGGTTCTTTCTGCGCAACAATCGGTGGAATATGGTTAGTGCGTTCAATCCAGCGCAGCAACAAAGCAGACCGGGAGGGAAAGCCGTAATGCGAGGCAGAAATAAACTCTCCAGGATTCCGTACGATTCGCACCTCCCCCCACAAGATCAACCGAGAAATTTTACAGGAGCAGCCGGATGTGGCTGCTTGTAGAAATTCAATGTGGATGCAGCATGAATAGCTGAACAGGGTAACGACAGCAACCCAATTTTAAATCACCGCTTTCTGGAAAACTGATACGGCCTTAGCCGTTATTGATATGCGGGATGGAATTTCAAAAATGGCGGGTGGAATGCCCGCCATTTTTTGTAATTAGCTCTTCAGTGCAGACATCGGTGCACCAAAATTGATGTGGAAAGCTGCCCCACCAATCACAAGTGCCGGTACCGATTTAACACCAGCCGCTTCGGCGGCTGCAATACGCCCCGGTTGCTCGCCGAGATGCACGTGTTCCACTTCGTAACGGGCGGGATCCAGAGCATCAGCAACCTGCCGCTCGGCTTCAACACAGACGGGACAACCAGCATGATAAAAAATAGCAGGTGTTTTCATAAATTAATCTCCAAAAATTTTAGATGTCAGTGGGGACTACCCACGTTCGCAAGAACCAATAAACTATGAATGCGACCCGCTGATTATAATCGCTAGCCGCATTCTCGCGCCAGCAGCTTATCGGGCTTAAACTCGGAAGAAATCTTATCTTATTGATTATGAATTGTTAAATCACATTGCTATAAACCGTGATTTATTGCACCGAATTCCCCACCTTCAGCGACAACGCCAGTGCATACAACATCTTTCTGCTTTCGCCGGTGATTTCCGCTGCCAGTTTTACCGCCTGTTTCAACGGCAAATTCTCCAGCAGTAACTCCAGCGTATGCCGGGATTGATCGCTGATTCCAGCCTCATCCTGAACTTCCGCCCCGGACAGCAACAGCACAAATTCCCCTTTCTGCTGGTTGGCATCGGCTTGCAGCCACGCCAGGGCATCACCCAAAGCACAGGTATGGATGGTTTCGAACAATTTCGTCAGCTCTCTGGCAAAAATAAGCTGGCGCTGCGCTCCCAGCACCGCAACCAAGTCTGCTACACATTCGAGAATGCGGTGGGGCGCCTCATAAAATGCCAGAGTATAGGGTTGTGACTTTAATCCTTCCAATGCGCGTTTGCGTGCTCCGGTCTTTACTGGGAGAAATCCGTAAAACAGAAAATGCGGTTCGGCGATTCCGCCCGCCGACAACGCACACAACGCGGCGTTTGCACCGGGTATTGGCGTCACCTTGTAGCCCTGTTCGCGCACTATGCTAACCAGAATAGCCCCGGGATCAGAGATCCCTGGGGTGCCGGCATCGGTGACAAGGGCGACGGATTTCCCCGCTGCGAGCAAGGCGATAATCTTCTCCGCAGCAGTGCGTTCGTTATGCTGATGCAGGGCCATCATCTTCCCGGCTATCGAGTGATGCGCCAGCAGATGCCCGGTGGTACGCGTATCCTCGGCAGCGATCACGTCCACCGCTGCGAGTACATCCAGCGCCCGCAGACTGATGTCGCGCAGGTTCCCTATCGGGGTGGCAACCACATATAATGTATTTTTTGGTAGCATAATGTTGCGCGGTTGCGTTTCGTTCCGATTTTTCTGTCTGGTATTGATCACTACACTATACGGCAGCCCATGAGTATTTTCCACCCAACCAGGAAAGCGGCTAATGTTGAGTGGCTGTGCAATGGATAGCGCAACCCCAAGTCACGCCGGAAGCTATAAAGGTGCGCAGAAATGAAGGGTGGCGAAGCCGAACAATATGCGGCAGAGTTTCTGCAACGGCAGCGCCTTGTTTTGCTGGAAAGGAACTACCGCTGCCGCTTTGGTGAGATTGATCTCATCATGCGTGATGGTGTGACATTGGTGTTCGTCGAGGTTAGGATGCGCACGAGTCAGATTTTTGGTGGCGCGGCAGCCAGCATCACATTATCCAAGCAGACAAAACTGCTACGTACGGCACGGCACTATCTTGCCAAGTTAAAATCCGTACCGCCATGCCGCTTTGATGCTGTGTTATTGTCCGGTAGCGATGGCTTGGAAGTAGAGTGGATCAAGAATGCCTTCGGCGAATAACAGGAGCGGACTAAATGACAAACATAAATCGAAACTGGCTGCTGCTTGCCTTGCTGCTGCCGACCCTCTCTGGTTGCGAAGTATTCGTTGCCACCGGCATTATCACCGGTGTTGGTACCGGTCTTGCAGTATCTGAAGATCGGCGTACCAGCGGCACTTTTGTTGAAGATGAGGGAATTGAATTCAAGAGTGCCAAATATATCAGAGAAAAACTGGGCGCCAATGTGCATGTCAATGTCACCAGCTTCAACCGTAACGTGCTGCTCACCGGAGAAGCGCCCACCGAAGCCATGAAAAAAGAAGTCGAAAACCTGATCAAGGACATAAGCAACGTACGCAACATCACCAACGAAATCGCTGTCGCTAATGCCAGTACGCTCATTTCCAGAAGTAATGACATGTTGATCACAACAAAAGTCAAAGGGCGCTTCCTGGACGGCGGCAGATTTCAGATAAATCACGTAAAAGTAGTGACGGAGAATGGAGCGGTCTACCTGCTGGGGTTGGTTAAACGTCAAGAAGCCGAAAGTGCATCGGAGATTGCCAGCTCCACCAGCGGGGTACTGAAAGTAGTAAAAGTATTCGAGTATCTGGATTAGTTTCCAAATCCAGAATGCCTGTGCCAGAGAACCACTTCTAATGATTCTACAATCAATTTTCCTGGTTGCCGGGTTGGACGAAGATACGCGCCGAAGCACTCTGCGGCTGATTTCTTGATTGTTTATCCTCCGCCTATGCTCTCTCCTGATTTCCTCGCCCAACTTCGATCTCTGCTTCCTTCTGACCGGCTTTATACCGACCCGGTTGATTGCTACGCCTACGCCTATGACAACAGTCGAAAAATTTTCCCGCCAGAAGCAGTCACATTTCCACTCACATCAGACGAGGTGCTAAGTATTGTAGCGCTGTGCAATATCCACAAAATCCCGCTCACGCCGCGTGGACGCGGCACTGGTACAGCAGGCGGAAGCCTTCCTGAGCAGGGCGGTGTGGCATTGTCGCTGGAGCGCATGTTGCGCATCACCGTGGTCGATCCCGCAAATCGCGTTATCGTAACCGAGCCCGGTGTACTTAATCAGTCAGTGCAGGATGCAGCCCGACCCTACGGATTTTTTTGGCCACCCGACCCTTCCAGCGCGGCTTACTCCAGCATAGGCGGTAATCTTGCCACCTCCGCAGGTGGTCCACACGCGGTGAAATATGGCACCACCCGCGATCACGTACTGGGATTGAAAGCAGTAACGGGCAAGGGCGATGTTATCAAGACCGGCTGCTATACCACCAAAGGGGTGGTGGGATATGATCTCACACGACTTCTAATTGGTTCCGAAGGAACGCTGGCTATCATCACCGAAGCAACGCTCAAGCTCACTCCTCTGCCATCAGCCCGCAGTGGCCTTACAGCGCATTACCGTGATGTTACGAGTTGCGCTGCAGCGATAGTTGCAATCATGGCGCTTCCTCAGGTTCCCAGCGCCCTTGAGTTTTTGGATGCGGGTTCGCTAAACCTGATACGTGGACGTTTCCCTGAAATGCTGCCCACGGACACCCGCGCCATGCTGATGATCGAAGTGGATGGATCTTCCCGCGATATCTCGGACTCAACTGCAGCGATTCTTTCTGCGTGTCATAACGGTGGATTGCTGCATGCAGAGCAAGTGGCGGATACTGCCACTCTGTGGAAAACCCGCAAGGCTTTGTCGCCATTACTGCGTGATATCGCACCCAAGAAGATTAACGAAGATGTGGTCGTGCCGGTTGCTGCACTGCCGGAATTTCTGGATGGACTAATGCAACTGAGCAGCAAGTATCAAGTTGCCAACGTTAATTTTGGCCACGCCGGCAACGGCAATATACACGTCAATCTGCTGGTGAAACCGGATAATATTGGCGAAATGGCGCGGGCAGAGAAATGCCTGGCCGAGGTATTCGATCTAGTGATAAAACTTAACGGCACGTTGTCGGGAGAGCACGGCATCGGCAGCGAGAAGCGCGCCTATATTGGCAAGGAGGTCGATGCGGCAACGCTTGCCCTGATGAAAGCCATCAAGCGGGTGTTTGACCCAAACAATATTCTTAACCCAGGCAAACTGTTCCCTTAGCCCCGGCATCAACTTGAAAGTGGCGGTGCCCCCGCGCAAGCGCCTTGCTTTTTGTAACCTATTGCTGTCAGCGCGTCTTGAGCAACTCTGCAATGTCGTGGGCAAACACATCTCCACCCTTGCCGGTACTCACATACAGCCGCAGTTTCCCTGCCGTGTCGAAAATATAAGTTCCAGTGGAGTGATCCAGATTGTGTTGATCCGGGGCCACTCCTGCCTGCTGCTGATAAATGACTTTAAATTCCTGGGCGATTTCTTTCGTGGCCTGCGCATCACCGGATAAACCCAGAAATGTCGGATCGAATGCGGGTACATATTGCGCCAGTAGTTCAGGGGTATCGCGCTCCGGATCGATCGTCACAAATAGCACTTGCACCCGTTCGGCATCCTTGCCAAGTTTCTTCATGGCAGCAGACAATTCCCCCATGGTCGCAGGGCATACGTCTGAGCAATGGGTATAGCCGAAAAACAGCACCACTACTTTGCCCTTGAAATCCGCCAGGGAACGTGTCTTGCCGGTATGATCGGCAAGCCTGAAGTCCCGGCCAAAAGCGGCACCCGTAATATCTGTGGTAAGGAATGTCGGTTTGGTCTCGCCGCGATTGGTCTCACCGCCGCAGCTTGCCAGAGCAGTTACTGCCAACCACGCAGCAACCAGAAACGTATTAAAAGACCTCACGCAACCGCTCAAAAGCGGATGTAGTGATCTACTAGCAGTACGACAAACAGAGCCGCCAGGTATATGATTGAATAGCGAAAGGCTTTACGTGCAAGCTGATCACTATAGTCGCGATAAATCTTTACCGCGTAATACAGGAAAACAGCGTCCAGTACTACCGCACCGACGAGATAAATTAGCCCGCTCATCTTGGTGGCGTAGGGCATCAGCGTCACGGCGATAAGTATCAGCGTATACAGCAGCACATGCAGACGGGTATATTTGTCACCGTGTGTCACCGGCAGCATGGGCATGCCGACTTTGGCATACTCCAGCTTGCGATAGAGCGCCAGCGCCCAGAAATGGGGCGGAGTCCATGCAAAAATGATGAGAAACAACAGTAACGCATCGGCGGAAATTTCCCCGGTCGCTGCCGTCCAGCCAAGCACCGGGGGCATCGCACCAGAAGCACCGCCAATGACTATATTCTGTGGGGTCATCGGCTTTAGTATCACCGTGTAGATAATGGCATAACCAACGAAAGTCGCCAGAGTCAGCCACATGGTCAGTGGATTCACCAACTCATGAAGTATGTAGAGTCCCGTACCCCCGACCAATGCCAGGAAAAAAAAGGTTTCCGGTGAAGTAACCGTTCCCTGTGGCAAAGGTCTGCCACGCGTGCGTGCCATCACTGCATCAATTTTTTGCTCTACTAGACAGTTGACTGCTGCGGCCGCACCCGCCACCAATGCGATTCCCAATGTGCCAAAAATCAGTGCATTCAACGGCACCGCACCGGGAACAGAAAGAAACATGCCGATAATCGCAGTAAAAACGATGAGCGAAACAACCCGCGGTTTGGTCAATTGGTAAAATTGCTGTATGCGCGTTGCAGTATGCTGCCAAACTAAACTACTAGCCATAACAATGGTCTCCTGATTCGTTGTAGGCGTAACGCCCGCTTTTAATCAATCCGTAAAACTTTTAAGCAACCGCCTGAGAACTTTCCCTATATGCATTTGATCTCTTCTGCAAAGTTGGACTCAGGTCATCCACCATCGGGTATCCGTCACATCGACTTTGCTTCAGTTTAGTGTTTTGTCCCTGGCATATTTAGCGCGTGCTCGATTTGCGAGACTTTGAGCAATCGCTTGATATCCTTGGCCATCTCTGCGGGATCAGCATCCTTGGGGAAGCGCATCATCAAGTTTCCTACCGGATCCACCAGGTAAATATGATCGTGTTGCGATGCTATTGCCGGAATTTCCTCGAGTAAATTGCTATCCTTCGCATCGACAAACAATGTGCCTTTGAATTCTTCTGCAAGATTGGTGGCGGGCAATTCGCCATCGTCGATCAGCCATGCCCGTTCTATGCGGTTCATTTCCGTGTTTTGTATCAACCGCACCTGCCGCATGTAATACAGCTTTTTACGGCATCGCTCATCACATGCGCCTGAATCTACCGTCAGCAATACCCATTTTCCCCGTAGCTGGCGGATGCGGAATATTGTGCCATCGGCTTGATTCAACGCATTGCCCAGCAACGGTTTAACCTCGATCAGTTCACCGTAGTTGACACTCGCCGGCCGCACTTTCGAGAAATACAACAGGTACGAAATGAAGACCGGCGTACACATCAGTATCGCTAATAATAGCAGCTTACGTCTGTTCGTCCTGGGGGCGCTCTCGTTTGACACTCAACACCAAATAAATAATCATGATCGTCAGCGCCATGGCGAACCATTGAACCGCATAACCCAGGTTTCTGGCAGCGCCCGAATCCGGACGATCCCACTGGCGCACCAGACCATCTTTTAAATCGCCCTGTTGCAGTATCACCACTGGTTGCAGCGCAAGTCCCGTAGCTTCACGGTAGCGTTCCAGGTGGAGATTTTCCCAGACCTGTCCCAATACTGTTTCCGTGGAAAGTTCCAGCGTTCTTTGCGTGGGCGAGATCGCAACTCCTGTAACAATCACCTGATCAGTCGACGTGGGCACTTGCGGTAACTTGCTGCGGTCGTCACCGGCTGCCACCCATCCACGATTGACCAGAACATGCATCGAGCTTGTACCTAGCCGGAGCGGCGTAATAATATGATAACCCGCTATACCTTTATATGTCTTGTTGTCGATGTAAATCGTGTGCGCTGGGACATATGTGCCACTTGCCTCGACTTGGTGAAATTTGAAATCCTCCAAGCGGACTGGGGCGATCGGCATGGTAACTGCTGGTTGCTGCGACAGCCGCTCGAGTTGCTCCTGTCGCGCCTCTTTCTCCTGAGCTCGTGACAGCTGCCAGTTACCGAGTAGCAGCATGACCACCATAACTGACGCTGCGGCCGCTGTGGACCATAATCGCGGCCTGAACCGCCAGCCTAAAATAGTCATTGGATAGTACGCTGAACTCGGCTAAACTGCCGACTTGGCCCCGTACTCGTAAGAACAAATTTTGAAAATCGTCGCTATCCTGTTTTTTCTGTTCATCCTCGCCAGCCTGGCATCTGCGATGTACTACATAGTCAAGGATAAGGGGCAGAGCACACGCGCAGTCAAGGCTCTCACCCTACGCATCGGTTTATCCATTATTCTGTTCGCCCTGATGATGCTGGGGTACTACCTCAGCATGACACCCTGCTAACCATTGAATCCTGCTCCACTGTCTATCCCATTGAACTAATGATCAAAGGGTGTTATCCGTCGTTTCTGCGCAAGCTGGGCACAGCGTTCATTCTCAGACTGTGCCGCTAACTGTACCTATATCAAATAAACGAAGATAAACAGCCCCAGCCAGACCACGTCCACGAAGTGCCAGTACCAAGCCACGCCCTCAAATCCAAAATGGTGTTCAGGCGTGAAATGCCCGGATAAGCAGCGACCAAGTATCGTTATCAGCATGATAGTGCCCACTGTCACATGGAAACCATGAAAGCCGGTTAACATAAAAAACGATGCGCCGTAAGCTCCGCTCGTCAACTTGAGGTTGAGCTCGGAGTAAGCGTGGCCGTATTCATAAATTTGGCAGGCGAGAAAGGTAATCCCCAGCGCTATCGTCAGAAACAATGCCAAATTCAACTGTCCGCGCTTGTTGAGCTTGAGCGCCCAATGCGCCCAAGTACAAGTTACGCCCGAAGTCAGCAACAGCGCCGTGTTGATTGCTGGCAATCCCCATGCACCCATGGGAGTAAACTGCTCAGATGCGCCAGGACCAGCAGTAGGCCAGCCACCCGCAAAATTCGGCCATAATATTTTGTGCTCCAGGTCTGCCAGCCAAGGGACTGACAGTACTCGCATGTAATACAGTGCAGAAAAGAATGCAGCAAAAAACATCACCTCGGTAAAAATAAACCAGCCCATTCCCCAGCGGAAAGATCGATCTACCTGTTCGTTGAACTTACCGCTTTCGCTTTCCCGTGCCACGGTGCGGAACCAGACAAAAATCATGTAGAAAAGAATGGCAAAGCCGATTGCCAGCAGAGTCTTCCCAATTGGAAGGCTGTTGACGCTAAATGCCGCACCAAACCCCAGGAATATCAGTGCTATCGACCCTGTCAAAGGATAGGTCGATGGTGGTGGAACGTAATAGCTGTTTGATTGACTTGATTCGTGGCTCATGTCCTCTCTCCTGCCTATGGTTTATTTAATTTCTAGCTCGTTACCAGTTTAACCAGCATTAGTATGCACGTCACAAATATCGCTGCACCAATGACGCCCGCAATAATTACTTGTCCCAGTGTCAGCGTTGCCGCATCATGATCGTGATCACTTTTTTTGCGTATACCGAAAAAAGCCCATGACACCGCCTTCATGGCTTGAAGGAATGTCGCCTTACGTGGCTTTTCGATATCATCCCTCATATCGGTTTCGCCTTGCTGACCGTATCCGTTACCGGAGAGTCGCTATTCAGTGCAAAAAATGTATACGAAATTGTCATGACACTCACATCATTCGGCAAACCGGGTTCGATCATGAATTGCACCGGCATCTGTCGCACTTCATTCGGCTTTAATACCTGTTTACTGAAACAAAAACATTCCAGTTTCTTCAAATGCTTAGCCAGCAGTTGCGGGCTGTAACTGGGTATCGCTTGCCCCACCACTTCACGGTCCGAATTATTCCTGACCTCGTACATCACCTGCACCAATTCTCCGGGATGGATGCGCACACTCGATTGCATGGGTTTGAATTGCCAGGGCAACCCACGCGTATTGGCGTCCAGTTCTACCGTCAGCCAGCGACTGGTATCTACCTGAACATTCTCCGTCAGCGTATCTGCCTGCAGCAGATTGTTGATCCCGGCAACTTCACATATCTTTTCGTAAAACGGTACCAATGCGAAACCGAAACCAAACATCGCTACTGAAAAGATCAGCAGCTTTTTCATTATTACTGTATTTGCCTGGGCTACGCTCATTTCCAGTTTTTCATAATAGCCATGACAAACAGCCCTATCACGGTTACCAGCAAAATCAACGCTGTTCTATATTTTCCTTTCCCGCGCTTCATATCTGCGTTTTGTGGCATCCGGTACCTCCGTCACTTGATGACTGGGGGTGTTTCCCAAGTGTGATACGGTGCCGGTGACGGCAGCGTCCACTCCAGTGAAGTACCGCCCTCCCAGACCCTGGCCTCTGCTTTCTTCCCGCCACGGATGCACTTCAGTACTACCGCGAGGAATATTAGCTGACTGAAACCGAAGCCGAATGCGCCGATACTGGAAATCATGTTGAAATCAGCGAACTGCAAGGCATAGTCAGGAACACGGCGCGGCATACCCGCCAACCCCAGGAAGTGTTGCACGAAGAAGGTGACGTTGAAGAACACCATCGACATCCAGAAATGCCATTTGCCCAGCGATTCATCGTACATGTGGCCGGTCCATTTCGGCAGCCAGTAGTACGCCCCGGCGAATAGCGCGAACAATGCGCCCGATACCAGCACATAGTGGAAGTGTGCGATCACATAGTAGGTCTCCTGCACCTGGATATCCACCGGCACTACCGCACACACCACGCCGCTGAACCCGCCTATGGTAAACAGAAAGAGGAATCCAATGGCGAACAGCATGGGGGTCTCAAAGGTCATCGACCCTTGCCACATGGTGGCTGTCCAGTTAAATATCTTCACTCCGGTCGGCACCGCGATCAGCATGGTGGCGTACATAAAAAATAGCTGTGCTGTCACCGGCATTCCCACAGTAAACATGTGGTGCGCCCAGACTGTACATGACAGAATGGCGATCGAGGCGGTGGCATAAACCATCGATGAGTAGCCAAACAACGGCTTGCGCGAGAAGGTCGGGAGGATCTCCGAAATGATGCCGAACGCCGGCAGGATCATGATGTAGACTTCCGGATGACCGAAAAACCAGAAAACGTGCTGGAACATTATCGGGTCTCCGCCGCCTGCGGCATTGAAGAAGTTGGTGCCAAAATGACGGTCAGTCAGCAACATGGTGACCGTGCCCGCCAGTACCGGCATTACCAGCACCAGCAGGTACGCAGTGATCAACCAGGTCCAGACGAACATCGGCATTTTCATCAGCGACATCCCCGGTGCGCGCATGTTGAGGATGGTGGTAATGATGTTGATCGATCCCATGATGGAGGAAGCGCCCAAGATATGGACTGCGAAAATCATCATGTCCATACCCATGCCCATCTGCACCGACAGCGGCGGGTAAAATGTCCAGCCACCTGCGCCGGCGCCACCTGGCACAAAGAACGATGCCATCAGCAGCATCGCCGCCGGTGGCAGCAACCAGAAGCTCCAGTTGTTCATGCGGGCAAAAGCCATGTCCGGGGCACCGATCATCATCGGTATCTGCCAGTTGGCAAAACCGACAAAGGCCGGCATGATCGCGCCGAACACCATCACCAGACCATGCATCGTGGTGAGCTGGTTAAAAAACTCCGGGGCAACTAACTGTAAACCCGGCTGAAATAATTCAGCCCGGATAGTCAATGCCATCACCCCGCCCGACAGGAACATGGCGAAACTGAACCACAGGTACATCGTGCCGATGTCCTTGTGATTGGTCGTCGTCAGCCAGCGCATGATGCCGCTGGGGGGGCCGTGATGCTCGTGCTCGTGGCCGTGTCCGTGTGCGTGATCGTCGTGTACTGCTGCCATGGCTCTCTCCTTAGTGCTTATTTTCTGAATGCGTTAATTTCGGACGGCTGTACTACGTCGCCTGCCGTATTGCCCCAGGCATTGCGTTCATACGTTACCACTGCTGCGATTTCCACATCCGACAGGTGCTTGTAAGCTGCCATTGCCGTGCCGGCCTTGCCGCCGTTCAATACGATGTTGATATGCTCGGCTTTAGGGCCATTGGCGATTTTCGATCCATCCAGTGCAGCGAATGTTCCGGGGATACCCTGGCCGTTAGCCTGGTGGCAGGCAACGCAGTTACCAGCGTAGACCTTCTCGCCCTCGGTCTTCAATTCATCCAGCGTGAAAACTTTGTTGACATCAACCACTGCCTTGGCTGATTGCGCCTTCTGCTTGGCCACCCATTGTGCATATTGTGCCGGTTCTACCACTTCCACGACTATCGGCATGAAACCGTGATCTTTGCCGCATAATTCAGTACACTGGCCGCGATAAGTACCGACTTTGTCGGCCGTGAACCATACATCACGTATGAACCCGGGAATCGCATCCTGCTTGACCGCGAATACGGGCATCCACCATGCGTGAATTACGTCGTTGGCAGTAAGGAGGACACGGATTTTTTTGCCTACCGGCACCACCATCGGGTTATCTACTTCCAGCAGATAATGCTCACCTTTGGGCTCTGTGTTGTAGATCTGCGCCTGCGGTGTGGACATTCTGCTGATAAAACTGATCCCCGCGCCTTCGCCCACCAGGTAATCATAACCCCATTGCCACTGGTAACCGGTGACTTTGACCGTGATGTCCGGATTGGATGTGTCCTTCATGGCAATGACGGTCTTGGTGGCAGGGTACGCCATAACGATTAGGATGATGAACGGGATAACGGTCCAGATGATCTCGACCGTGGTGCTGTGATGAAAGTTTGCAGCCTTGTAGCCCAAAGACTTGCGGTGATTGAGCAAGGAATAGAGCATGACACCGAATACGCCTATGAAAATCGCCAGGCAGATCCACAACAGCATCATGTGCTGATCGTATGTCTCCCTGGCAATAATGCTCTGCGGCGCTTGCAAATTCAACTGATAGGGATCTGCCGCCGCCATTCCCAGTCCTGAATACAAGGCGATCGTCAGAATTCCCAACAGGGTTGCTGCTGCTTTACTACTCATATTTCCCCCACTTGATTACTGAATTCAGTATGACCCAAAATAATGCGAATACTTCTCCTGCCCCTTAGCCGGTCTCCAGGAGGAATTGCATGAAACACTCCCGATATACGCGGCGCTAACCGCGCTGCAATTATTCCATGTTCTTTTTCCGTTATACTATGAGGCGTCTTTATTTAGTTCCAAGCATTCAGGGAAAGAGCCGCTTCCAGCCTACTAACTTACTAACTTACTAACTTACTAACTTCAATATCCAGAAACAAGCCATTTTAAGCTTGACGCGAACCCGGAATAACCATGTTGAGAATAGCGATAATGTCTTGATCGAATTGGTTATGTGGCGCGACGATACGCTATATTTTCTATGTTTGCAAGACGTTTTATTAAATCCCAAACAAATAATTTTTAGGGTGTAGCACACGGCTAACGAAACTTCTTGAAGGCCGCAAACCTCCGGGCAATGCCATGTTATTTATTGAGGAAATTCGTCTATTGGGACTTATGGATAGCGAAATCCTAATATTGGGCCCTCGAGCAAATTATTTACGCCTCTCCGTCCTGAGCCTTTCCGTATTGAACCAGCGTTAGCGCCTGTCTCGGTTCTTAGGTTGTCCACGAAACCAACGAATAGCCAAACTCGAAATTATTTTATCATGCTAATATTGTGTGTGCAAGGTGGCATCGTGTTCAAAGATACATGGGATCCTATGTTGCAATTATTCGCCCGAACACAACTTAAATTGATTTGCTTCACACAGAACGCCGGCAGACTTACCCAAAAAAGCGTACAGAAATGGGCAAATTTGACAATTCAAACTTACACGGAAGAAGATAACGCAATGTCATACCGATTCAGCAACATCTCGCACGCCATCGAATCCACTACGCCGATTCGATCCAATCATATCACTGCCGACGCTTCGGATCACTGCCGCACCCCCCTGGAATTGAGGATCTAAGCCATGCCAATCGACATCAACACCATCCTCGCCGAAACCCGCGGCAAGAACTTTGAAATCTTTGAAGAGCACGTGAACCCGGTTTTTGTCAAAGTGCTGCGTATACTTGGCTTCAACCACTCCTGGATACGTGGCGAAGGCCCTTATCTTTGGGATGAGGATGGTACGCGCTACCTTGATTTCCTTTGCAACTGGGGGGTCTTCAATTTTGGCCGACGCCACCCAACTATCCGCGGTGCACTGCAGCAGGTTCTGGACTCCGATTTCCCTGGGTGGGTCGGTTTTGACGGCCCGCCACTTGCTGGTGTTCTCGCGCGTGAGCTTACAAAACGCATGCCTGAGGGTCTTGACACCGTCTATTTCAGCAACTCGGGAACGGAAGCCATCGAAGCAGCAATCAAGTTCACCCGCGCAGCAACTGGACGTCCTTGCATCATCCACCTCGCGAAAGCATTCCATGGATTGACCACAGGATCTCTGTCGCTGAACGGTGAAGCGAGCTTCCGCAGGGGATTCGAGCCGCTGCTCTCGGGCGGCTCTGAAGTAAAGCTCGGCGACCTTGCCGGCCTTGAGGCGCGACTCGCTGTTGGCGACATTGCCGCTTTCGTCTTCGAACCGATCCAGGGCAAGGGGGTCAACATCGCCAGTGACGAGTATCTGCTCGCTGCGCAAAACCTGTGCCGCAAATACGGCGCATTAATGGTTTGCGATGAAGTTCAGTCGGGCATGGGGCGCACCGGACGTTTCCTGGCTTGTCAGTGGATCGATGGCCTGCAGCCCGATGTTGTCTGTCTATCCAAGGCGCTTTCGGGCGGATACGTGCCGGTGGGTGCGACCATCACGCGCCGCGCAATCTACAACAGCGTTTACGATTCGATGAATCGCGCAATCGTCCATGCCAGCACCTTCGGCATGGGCAATCTCGCGATGGCGGCGGGACTGGCTTCGCTCGCCGTGCTTGATGATGAAAATCTCGCCGAGCGCGCCAATGAGCTCGGTGCGCGCTTCCGCCGCGGCATTGAAGCAATGGTGCCGCGCTATGAGTTTCTGAAAGGTGTACGTCAGCGCGGCCTGATGATCGGTATCGAATTTGGCAAGCCTGAATCGATGTCGCTGCGGGCAGCTTGGACCATGGTCAACAAGATGGACGAGAATCTCTTCGCTCAGGCCATTGTCATTCCACTACTGGACGATCACCACATTCTCACCCAGGTAGCCGGCCACGCCATACCGATCGTGAAAATCCTGCCGCCTCTCAACATCAGCGAAGCAGACGTTGATTATTTTCTGGCAGCGCTGGAGGACGTGATGATCAAACTGCATAAGTTCCCGGGGCCGGCTTGGGATGTACTAATGAAACTTGGTAACCACGCAATCACCGCAAAGCGGCGCGAGGGCCGCGCCGCCGCCACTTGATGTGCGTCATGCACACTCAGGTCATGCTGAAAATGGTACGCTCCGCTCAGATTTGAATTCACCTAAAAATGACCGTAAATTGACCTTTTATCAGCCAAAAGGTATAGTGTCGCCCTTTCCGGGG
Organism: Nitrosomonadaceae bacterium; assembly: GCA_030646695.1. Classification (GTDB taxonomy): domain Bacteria; phylum Pseudomonadota; class Gammaproteobacteria; order Burkholderiales; family Nitrosomonadaceae; genus VFJL01. The sequence continues at coordinate 16,424 of JAUSLF010000046.1, read as the reverse complement.
TGTAGCGTAGCCTGGTAGCGCGCCTGGTTTGGGACCAGGATGTCGGGAGTTCAAATCTCTCCACCCCGACCAATTTACGCTCTGTTGATTCAGGGCAAGCCCGGTTTGAGTAGTGCCCGTAGCTCAACCGGATAGAGCACCAGCCTTCTAAGCTGGGGGTTACAGGTTCGATTCCTGTCGGGCACGCCATGGAGTACCGCTTTAGCGAATTACATCGGAACTCACGAACCTGTGTGATTCTTGTTTTTTTCAAATGGTGGCTGTAGCTCAGCGGTAGAGTCCCGGATTGTGATTCCGGTCGTCGTGGGTTCGAACCCCATCAGCCACCCCAGCATAAGTCAATCCGCTGCAACATGGTCTGGCGCTCAACTGTGGGCTTGATCGGAAACAGCCCCCAGTTCTGTGCCTGCATGCCGCACCACTGTCAGTAGAGTGGAACGCGCGGCGCGGAGTTGCGCGGCGAGGCGCAGCAGTGTGCCCAGAGTCACGGATCGTCGCAACAACAAAGCCAGCAGTCGGGCTGGATCCGCACTGCCGTCGGGGCGTACTGCATGGAGCAGGGATGGGGGCGGTGAAAACTCAACCGGGTCTGCAATCACCCGCACCGCAAGAAATGGCACGCCGGTTCTCGCAGCCACCTCGGCCACCGCACCACTTTCCATGTCCACCGCACAGGCCCCGGTCGCTTCTGCCAGCTCACGTTTGGCACCCGCCGAGGTCAGCACTCCCGAACTCGCAGCCAGTATGCCAGTCGCAACACTCAAGTGAGCAGGTAAGCGCTGTCGCAGACGATTACGCCAGTCCAGGTCGACTGGCAGTATGTAGCCGGCGTGAATCGACTCCGGCAGCACCAGGTCTCCCGGACGCAAATTTGAATCCAGCGCACCCGCGAGCCCGAAACTCACCAGAGTGGTGCAACCACTCGCTTGCAATCCTTCTGCCGCCTCCCGTGCCGCCTGTTCACCCATCCCGCTCAGCCAGATCGCTGCCCCATCTCCCAGACTGACCCTTGCATTAAAGGGCAGATTCAATGAGGTAAGACAGCGTGCTTCCACCCGCATGGCGGTGACAATACCCACCACCCTCACACGAAAGTCTTCCGAGTCAGCGCGTGAAATCTTGCCAGGGCCCACAAAGGGAAGTACTTCGCATAGCCGTGATATCTTAAATAGAAGACCCGTGGAAAGCCCGGCGCATTAAACCATGGCTGGCTCCACAGACCGTCGTTACCCTGTATACGTATCAAGTATGCAATGCCATGCCGTACTGCTTGGCTATTGACCTCACCTGCTGCCATTAGACCCAATAGCGCCCAGGCGGTCTGACATGGGGTGCTCGTAAAAAATTGTCCGGCCTGTTGCGGTTCGAAGTAGCTATCGTTGCTCTCACCCCAACCACCATCGTCGCGCTGCACGGATTTGAGCCATTGCACCGCACGGCGGATAGCAATATGGTCAGTATCCACACGGGCCAGCCGCAAGGACTCCATCACCGACCAGGTACCATAAATATAATTACTGCCCCAGCGTCCGAACCAGGCACCACTCGGTTCCTGCTCGCTGAACAAGTAACTCAATCCCCGTTTCATACTGTCCTGCTGTTCGGCCTTGCCGTACAGCGCCAGGAAGCCTGTACACCGGGCACTGACGTCGCTGGTAGGCGGATCAAGCAATGCGCCGTGGTCAGCAAACGGGATTTCGTTGAGATAGTAATAAGTGTTGTCCGCATCAAATGCTGCAAAACCGCCGTTGCTGGACTGCATCCCGGCAAGCCAGTCTGCTGCCCGCTCCAGACTTTCATGATAAGCTTGGGGGTTCGCCTGATGCATTGCCCAAGCCACTGCAGCAGTATCATCCAGATCGGGGTAGTGAGGGTTGGCATATTGGAAGGCCCAACCGCCGCCAGCCAACCCAGGGTGATCTTCCTGCCAGTCTGCGGGCGCATCGAGTATCTGCAGAGGCACCAGCCAATCAAGGGCTTTGCGGATCGACTTCTGGTCTGCGCCCACATCTTCCTGCAAGGCGAGGGTTGCAAGGACAGTGTCCCACACCGGCGAGGTGCACGGCTGGCACCAGGTGCGCTCGCCCTCCTCCACCAACAATCCGCGTAGAGCCCGGCGGCACTGCTCTCGGTAAGGATGTTCGTAGGCATATCCCAGCAATGCCAGCGCCTCGCTGGCATACACCATGGCGGGGAAAATCCCTCCCAGACCGCACTCGCCGTTAAGCCGTTCCACTATCCACTGTTCTGCACGGCGGAGCGCAACCCGACGCAGGACCTGCGGAATGAGTGGTTCGAATAATGAAGCAGTGCGCTCGATCAGCAGGAACAGCCGATTAAGGGTTGTACGCACCGGAAAGTAGTCGCGTTCATCTTCTGCGGGCACGGTGAACAGTTCGGGAATATCAATTTTGCGCGGATTGGCAGCCTGCACCTTCAGGGAGCACAGAATAGTCAGCGGCACGGTCACGGTGCGCGACCAGTAGGCAATCTTGCTCAGGTGAAACGGAAACCAGCGGGGCAACAATATAATCTCCACCGGCATGAATGGCACCCCGCGCCAGGGGATCTGACCCCACATGGCGAGCAGTATCCGGGTGAATGAGTTGCCCCGCGCTGCGCCGCCATGCGCCAGAACGGCTGTACGGGCACGCACCATATGCGGCGCGTCCGGTGAATCACCGACGATCTTCAGGGCATAGTAAGCCTTGATCGTGCAACTCAGGTCGAAGTGACCGCCATAGTACAGCGCCCAACCACTATGCTCCAGATCCTGCTGCTCACGGATAAATCGGGCCAGCCTGACTTCCAGATCGACGTCAACATCATTCATGAAGTGCATCATCAGGATATATTCGGACGAGATCGTGCAGTCTGCCTCCAGCGGGAAACACCAGTGTCCGTCCTGCTTCTGCAGGGACAGCAGAGCCGTACGCGCCACGGCAAGCGCATTTTCCAGCGCCGTAACACCTGTTGTTGCGTCTCGCTCCGAGTCTGGCCACTGGCCAGCAGCAGCAATCTTGCTCGTGCGGTTGCCGCTGCTATCCCGCAGAGATGTTCTAGTCATACAATCGAAGCCTCATTAATTATTTTCGTGCCAAATATTTTATTAAACAATTTTATATTGTAACCCATTGATACGCTCCCAACAGCAGGCGCCGGGATGATTACATCAGACTGAGGTCGTGCGTCTTGGTTCCATGCATGCGGCGTGGAGCAACTCGTTTCATTGTCGTCAGCGGCAGCTCTGGCCTGGTGATTGGCACTCTGTTAATGCAGCAGCAGCGTTCTGTCTGTGCGCCGATCCCTTGCGGGATTATGCTCAAGATCAATCTGCTGAAGATTGGCCCGCGGGAGATCTAGCGTCATTTTTACTGGATCATTCTGCAACCGTGACACCCTGTCGGTACGACGATCTCTTGCGGGATTATTCTGTAAGGGATTATCCTGCACTGAACCGTCCTCCATGGAATCATCCTGTGAAGGATCGTCATAGCTTTCAGGTGGCGGGTTACCGTCATAGATCTGATGCTTGCGCTGCTGCAAAGAGGCCTCACGCACGAACAGATAGGCGTCCAGCGCCGCTTGATCGCGAATGAGCATGGAGCCCGACAACCGTGCGCGCTTATCAATGATCCCCAGGACACCTATGGGCGCAAAGATTGCGGCGCTGCTTATATAAAAAAGTGCGTTGGTGATCATACTGACAGGGACGCTGGATACATCGCGACTGCTGCTGGGACCGAGAAAAGGAAGAAACAAATAAGAGCCGGTATCAACACCCCACACTCCCAATGTCTGCCCGAAATCCTCGTCGTTCTGCTTTAATCCCATAGGGGTTGCCATGTCAAACAGTCCAAACAGGCCTATGGTTGAATTGACGGCAAAGCGCAAAGTATCCTCGAGTCCCTGTTGCACCTTGCCTTGCAGAAAGGCGTTCAGAGCTACGTTTGGATAAGCCACGTTATCATAGAAATTTCCGATCGAACGCCGCAAGGGGCTAGGCACATGCACTATGTAGGCATGGGCGACTGGCTCCAGAACGTGCCGGTCAACAGCATCGGTGATCTTGTAAAATGTGCGGTTGGTGTTCTCGTAGGGATCGACTGGATTGGCATTCCGGGCAGTCTGGTCGCTCTGGTCATTCTGGGGTATGGTAGCGCAACCTGCGAACAGCACGGCAGATAGCAGTAACAAGGTTGTAGTCAGGCGATTAGGCTTCATGATTAAATATTAATTGGATTGTTCTCCCATCGATCTAGTTCCGTTCGGTAATGCGGAGTCCGCTTCAGCGGTGCAAAGTATAAACAAAAATCATTAAACTAGGGCATAACTTTCTCATGAATCCTCCCCCGGGCCGCAGTCGCCAGCAACACTGGCAATATCACCAGAATGCAGATCAGCGTAAGCGCCAGCCCTATGGTGAGCAGCACCCCCATGCTGGCGGTACCCTGGTGCGATGAGAACGCCAGACTGCCAAAACCGACCAAAGTAGTCAACGCGCTGTAAAAAATCGCGCGCGTAGTGCTAGTATGCATCAGTTCCTCGTGGGTCGTCCCGTCACTACGGCTTCGGTGCACCATGTGGAGGCCGCTGTCGAGACCGATACCCAACAACAGCGGCAAGGCAATGATATTTGCAAAATTGAACTGAACGCCCAGCAATACTGTGGCAGCACCGGTGAATAGAGCGGCCAGCAAAAGAGGGGTCAACACCAACAAAGTAGATGCCACGCTGCGCAGCATTACCAAAAGTATTATGATAATCCCCGCCAGCGCCAGCGAGAAAGCCAGGATGAATGCCTGCACCACGGCTTCGCCTGCTTCCAGACTTATCACCGGCGCACCGGTGGCTTGCGGCGCCTCCTGCTGCACCGCCCGCACGAAACGTCGCAGCGCCTGATTGTCATTGATATTCTCTGCCGGATAAATTGCGATCCGATACTGTCCTGTCTGGCTGTGCCAGCGTGTGCGCAATGATTCGGGCAACTGCTGCTGATTGAACGGGGTGGCCTCGATCGAGGTGTGCAGGCGCTGCATGGCATCGGGCAACAGGGCGAGCAGATCTTTGCCAACAGCATGTAGTAACTTGTTCTTGTCGTCGCTGCTGGCCGTGTCGAAATGGGTGAGTAACGCGCCCAGCGATGTCCTGAGGCTGCGAGCGGGTACTAATGCAGGGTGGTCGGGCCGTTCGGCAATGAACCGGTCCAGCGCGGTGCTCAGCGCACCCAGTGCTGCGCGCTGCTGTGCCAGCGTGTACTGGTTTGCTACCGGCGGCGCTGCCGCGAGCGTGAGCGGCCCCAGCGTAAGCGCCATCTCTTCGATGAGGGCGAGCTTCTCCTCCTGCGCTGTTGGTATGAAATCGAGGACCGTGACCACTCTGCTGACTTCAGGCAGACCGGTCAAGCGCTGTGCCAGCCGATCCACTTCCACCTCATTGTCGGCTAGCGCAACCGCATGCCACGGTGAGTGCTCGGTTTCTGCCAGCAACTCGCGGAAAGTCTGCACGGCTTCTCCCCGCTGATCCTGCAGATTCAGCAGGTTGTAGTCGAACTCAATCTTCGGCAACACTGCCACGGCAGCGAGCAGTGCGGCAAAAGTACCAGCATACACCACTTTACGCCACCGCAAAGGCAACTCGAGCAGCTTGCCCAGGGAACCCTCTGCACCAGTAGATGCCGCTCCAGGTCGTGTCGGCAAGTAGCGTTGCAAGGCAGGTGCCAGGGTTAGGGTAACCACCAGACTGATCAGCATGCCAGTGCCTGCGATCAATCCCAGCTCTGCAACCCCACGGTAGGCGGTGGGCATGAATGCGTAGAAGCCGATAGCGGTTGTGACAGCGCATAAAAATAGTGAATGCCCGGTGTCGCCGCCAGTTGCCTGCAAAGCTTGCACCGTTGGCTGGCCATCTTCCAGCAGCTCGCGGTATCGCAGCAGGAAATGGATCGCATAATCTACCCCGAGGCCTACATATAGCACCGCAAACGCAATTGAGATGACGTTCAACTGACCAACTGCCGCGGCGGCGAAAGCCGCCGTAAGCAGCAGGCCCAGCACCAGGCTAAGCAGCACGGTAAGGATTGGACCAGCCGTATGCAGCGCAAAATAAAGCACCACCGTCACCAGTACAAGTGCGAGCAACCCGGCGTATTCCGTGCCATGCATCGCGCTTTTGAGTTCCTCGTCAGCCAGCGCCACGTCGCCGGTAACGCGCAGTCGCACTGAGCCATCCTCCGTCAGATCCCGTGCAGTAGCGCGCAGTGCCGTAATCGATTGTTCAGCTGCCGCTAACTGGGTGTAGTCCAGCTTCGGCTGTACCGTCATCAGCTCCCGGTAAGTGCTTTTCTGCGCCTCGCCACGGAACAGTACTTGCCATGACAGTGCCCGCGGTACACCGGCGAGTCTTGCATCCAGAGTTGCGCTCACTCCGCCCAGAACGGATTCCAGTTCCAGACTACGTCCAGCACGCAACTCTTCCACCGCTTCCGTGAGCACCGAGGCGAAGGTATGCAAAGTGGGGTTGCCGGCGATGCGCGCAATCAGCGGTTGTGCCGCTGCCAGACGATCGGTGATGCGTCCAAGCTCCGGTATGCTTTCATAAAGCAGGCCATTGCGCTCGAAAAAAACATCTCCGCTCGGAAGATAAGTATCTTTAATATTTGTGGCGTCTTCTTTCAGACGCTCCGCCAAGCGCTTGGTGGCAGTGTGCGCCTGCTCGGGTGTAGGGGCGTCCAGCACCAGCACCAGAGTGTCCATGTCCTGATCCTGGGGAAACGTTTTCTTGTAGTGCTTGTAATTGGCGCGAAACGGCAGGTGCTCAGAGAGCATATCTGTGGTAGCGCTATTCATACCCAGATTGCGTGATGTGTATACGGCGCATGCCACTGCAATCAGTAACGATGCGAGCAGTATCCATGCGGCGTAATGATAGGAAGCAGCGACCCAGCGTGCAAAGGCACGATAGCTACGGCTATGCGAAGCTTCCACTATTGCGGTCATCCTTCAGGAGGCAAATTGGAACGATCAATAATCAGGGAACCTCTAAATATGTCCCACACGGGTTGCGGTAAAATCTGGCGCTTGCTGTGTTGTGCTCCACGGAGGACTTGTTCAGAGGTTCCTTAGTTCTGCTCGCTCTGGACGATCTTTTTCTTGAGCATGTCGATGAGCGCCGGAAAGCCATCCCGCTCGAGGACGGCACGGTATTCGACACGTTTCAGCGCAAGGTCGCTGACACCATCGGCCAGAATGTTGATGATACGCCAGCCGTCTTTTGTTTGCCGCAGGACGTAGTCGAAACGTACGACCTCGCCTTTTGCCTGCACCAACTGACTCCGCACCAATACCTGTTCCCGCGGCATGGGCTGCTGCTCCATGAATTCAAAACGCTCACCTTCGTGGCTTTTGAACCATCCTGCGTAGCTGCTGATACTGAGTTGCCGGAAGGTATCGGTAAATATGCGCTGCTGCTCTGGGTCCAACTTGGTCCAGTGGCTCCCCAGGGTGATACGTGCGATAAAATCAAGATCGTGTGAGCGATCAATGGCGGGCGCCAGCAGCTCGAGGCGGCCTCGATAGCCCAGCCTGCCGCCCTCGCGCATCGCCTCGAGCAGCGATTCATGAAAACGCCGCACGACCTGTTCCGGACTACCAGGCTCCGGATTCTGAGCCCAGGACGTGGACGTAACCAGCAGCGTCACTGCTATCATGCAGAAGTGCGAAACAGACTTGATTCCGGGCAAGATTCTCATATTGGCAACCTTTCCAGTAGAGACACTTAATGCACCCAGTTCAGGATAGCAGATCGTTTACCCGTCAGTGCCAGTACCAACCGACCCGCTGGACGCAGAACCCATCGTATCTGCTTTGCGCTCAACCACTACCGCGATGGGGAACTCTTTTCTGCCGGCATGGTGCGGCTGGGAAACGTCATACACTCGCGGCAGTTCCGGTGCCATCGGTCCATCCGTAAGGGGGCCGCGCAGCGATACCCTGAGCGCTTTAAGCGGATTTTGCAGCATGTCTTCAACCGCAGTCGCTTCATAACCACAATGCGCCATGCATTGTGCGCACTTGGGATTACTGCTGTTACCGTATTTAGCCCAGGGCGTGTCGTCCAGCAACTCCTGGAAACTGGCCGCATAACCTTCGTCCGGCAACAAATAACAGGGTTTCTGCCAGCCAAACACATTCCGCGTCGGGTTGCCCCATGGCGTGCACTGATAACTCTGATTACCCGCCAGAAAATCCAGATAAAGCGCGGAATGATTCAGCTTCCATTTGCGCGTCTTGCCGATTTCAAAAATACCCCGGAATAATTTCTTGGTATCCTTGCCTTTAATAAAAATGCCCTGCTGCGGGGCACGTTCGTAGCTGAATCCGGGTGCGATGGTGGCACCTTCAACGCCCAGCTCCATGGCATAATCGAGAAATTCGGCAACATCTTTCGGGGTTTCGCCCTGAAACAGGGTGCAGTTGATGGTGACTCTGAAACCCTTTGCCAGTGCCAGCTTTATCGCCTCCACTGCCCGATCAAAAACACCTTCCTGACACACCGAGGCATCATGCCGTTCTTGCATGCCATCGAGATGGATGGAGAAAGTCAAATAAGGCGACGGCGTATAGTCGTCTATCTTCTTTTTCAACAACAGCGCATTGGTGCACAGATAAACATATTTCTTGCGGGCAATGATACCTGCCACGATTTGCGGCATTTCCTTGTGAATCAGCGGCTCGCCGCCCGGAATCGATACCATCGGCGCATCACATTCATCGACCGCCTGCATGCATTCTTCAAACGTAAGACGCTTGTCCAGAATATCGTCCGGATAGTCGATTTTACCGCAGCCCGCACAGGCCAGATTGCAACGAAACAAAGGTTCCAGCATCAGAACCAGGGGATACTTCTTGACCCCTTTCAATTTTTGCTTGAGCAGGTAACTGCCGACCGCTATCTGTTGACGTAAAGGAACTCCCACGTGCATACCCTCCAAAAAAACTTCACTAAACTATGCTAGCTTCGCACAATGATTGCTTTCAATTTCTCTTTGCTGTTTACGCTGACCTCTGGCGTCGCAGCAGCGCCGCCGGCAATCTGAATGTAATCGCCTCAGACACTCCCTCTATCTCTTCGATCTGGCTTACTCCAAGCTCCTGCAGACGATCCAGCACACCCCGCACCAGCACCTCGGGAGTGGAAGCCCCGGCCGTCACGCCGATACGCGAACTGCGGACAAACCAGTCGGGGGAGATCTCGTCCGCATCCTGGATCAGATAAGCGCTCACCCCGCTCATTTCGCCTACTTCCCGCAAACGTGCGGAATTGGAACTGTTGCGCGCGCCTACCACCAGAATGACATCTACCTTGGCGGCCAGAGTACGCACGGCGTTCTGACGGTTCTGGGTCGCATAGCAGATGTCCGACAATTCGGGGCCGCGCACGTCCGGAAACCGTTGTTTCATCGCCTCTACGATGGCGCGCGTATCATCCAGACTGAGCGTGGTCTGGGTAACATAGGCGACCCGTCGTGGATCGGCCACTTGCAGGGTTGCCACATCTTCGACCGAACCCACTACCTGCACCGCCCCGCGCACCCGTCCATAGGTGCCTTCCACCTCGACATGGCCGCGATGGCCGATGATCACCACTTCGTACCCTTCTTTACTGTAGCGCTGCGCCTGCAAATGCACCTTGGTAACCAGCGGACAGGTCGCATCAATTACCTCCAGGCCTTGCCGGTGCGCGGCCTCCATGACGGCGTCGGATACACCGTGGGCGCTGAGCACGGTCACCGCACCGGAGGGAATGCTCTGCATCTGTTCGGTAAAGACCACTCCGCGTACTTCCAGGTCATGGATCACCCGCTGGTTATGCACGATCTGATGCAACACGTAGATCGGCGCCCCATAAAGCACCAGCGCCTGCTCGACGATCTCGATGGCGCGCACTACTCCGGCGCAGAATCCTCTGGGATTGGCGAGTACCGCTTGCATGTCAACCCCCATTATTTTCTGTGCTGTGCAGTGTCATCATGCCAAGGCAAAATACTAGCACGTATACCACATAAATTAAACACGCGGCTGCGACATGGTTATAGCTGGGATTGCGGGATTGCAGTCTGCGCCGAAAACCGTGGCACGTTGTGTATCAACTGGGTAAGAAAACGGACAAAAAAATGGAGCGCCGTAGCGCTCCATTTTCAACTAATCAAGACTCGATTAGAAGTTGTGACGCATACCTACTGTCCAGGTGTTGCGATTGCCCGCACCGTAGGTACCAGCAGTATGACCGGCCTCGCCAGTCGTTCCACCTGATGCATTAGCACCCGACAACCCTTGGGTTACACGTTGGTAGCCGCCAAACAGGCTGGTACGCTTGCTCAGGCTGTGGATCGCGCCCACGGTAAAGCTGGTGGCGTCACGCGCTGCTGTTGTTCCGATTGCGTCAGCGTTGGTCTTGCCACCTTGTGCCACCAGGAGCGTATTACCCCATTTGTAGTTGGTACCGACGTGCCAGATATCACCGTCGCCGCCTGAGTTCATCGCGGAATTGCACTGCCCGCTGCTAGCAATCAGCGGATTGGCTGCCAAGGCAGAGGCCGAGGTGCAAGTTGCAGCGCCGAGGGCGTTATAGACTCTTTCGTACTGACCGACAACAGAGAGGTTGTCATACTTCCAGGTACCGCCGATACGCCAAGTTTCCTCGGTTCTGACACCAAGAGTCATCTTTTGTGTGGCGTTGGCATTGTCGCGCGAATAGCCGCCGAACATGCTCAGGTCATGGCCCATGTAATTGGTGACATATTTGCCTGCAACCTGACCGTCAAATTCGCCGTCCTTGCCGCCGGTATTGCCGGCACCACCGCCATTCCAAGCGTTTGTAGCGTTACCATTTATAGTTGGGTCAAATTGGTTGGCGTCGCCCGGCATCAACAAGCCAGCAAAAGAGAAGCCTTCCGTGGAGATCGAGTCAAAACGAATCGCGCCGTTAACAAAACCGTTGGCGCCTGAACCCATGCCGTTGGCGCTGCCGGTCATGGTGGCACCGGCACCGTTGGCTTGCAAAGTGGTGTAGGCAAACGGATCAATCGTCATACCACCGGCAAAATCCTTGAACGGTGATTGCACGCGGCCGAATTTCACATCACCCCATTGGGCGCTGGACAAACCGACCCACTGCTCGCGCGGGGTGGCAGCCTGACCGGAGCCAGTGTTGAAACCTTGCTCAAAACGGGCATTGGCTTTCAAGCCACGGCCCAGATCTTCAGTGATCTGCAGACCCCAACGCGACGAGCGGGCATTGTCTGAAATACCTGATTGATAGGGGGTGTTACCGTTATCGACACCACTATATTCAGCCTGTACCCGACCAAAAATCGTGACGTTCGTCCCCTGTGCAGATGCAACCACCGGGGCCGCGAGCGCACCTGCTACTGCCAGTGCAATCAGTTTCTTTTTCATGCGGAAATTCTCCTTTAAAGTTGAAACAACGAGCTACATCTTCTCACCGACTGTTTCGCGGTGGAGTGCGTCCCGCAGCTTGGACCCCTCAATTTGAGAAGGTTGAACGAATTGTGCCTAAGGCGGCAGCGGGTAGCAAGGAAATCAAGTAATTTTTGGGAGATGCTCTAGGGATGTGTTGCTTTTATGCAACAAAATTGCAACAAAATTCTTCTCACCCCTCTTCCACTTCGATTACACGGCCGAATACGGCAATCCTGACGCCGCACTAAGTACTATTCTACCCGAACAACCGCGCCAGTTCCATCCCCGGATCGGCGGCACGCATGCAGGCTTCGCCCACCAGAAAAGCATTGACCTGATGGGTGCGCAGCAGGGCGACATCAGCGGGCCCACGGATGCCGCTCTCGGTGACCACGATGCGCCCCGGCGGGATGCACTCAAGCAGTTGCAGCGTTGTCTCCAGCCGTGTTTCGAAAGTGCGCAGATTGCGGTTGTTGATGCCGATCAGCGGGGTATTTAATTGCAGGGCCAGTTCCAGTTCCTGCGCGTCGTGGACTTCAACCAGCACTGCCATACTAAGTGAATGCGCAAGCGATTCGAGCTGGCACATGCGGCTGACCGCCTCAGCTTCCCGCCTACCCTCTGCGTTCAAGCCAGCGGGCGCGCGGAAAGCCGCGACGATCAGCAGGATGCAGTCCGCTCCCATGGCGCGGGCTTCCACCACCTGGTATCCGTCCAACATGAAATCCTTGCGCAGCACCGGCAGCTCGCAGGCTGCGCGTGCCTGCTGCAGATATTGTGCGCTGCCCTGAAAAAACTGCTTGTCGGTCAGCACCGACAAGCAGGCTGCGCCGTGCTGCGCATAGCTGGCGGCGATGCTGGCCGGGACAAAATGCTCGCGGAGCACACCTTTGCTGGGACTGGCTTGCTTGATTTCCGCAATTACCGCGGGCAGTCCGGCGGCAATTTTTTTGCGGATCGCACCGGTGAAATCCCGTGGCGGCACTGCAGCTTCCGCTGCGGCGCGCAACATGGCAAGAGGCTTGACGGCTTTCGCAGCAGCGATCTCTTGCGTTTTGACAGCGAGGATTTTTTGCAGAATGTCAGACATCTCGAATATCTTTAATTAGAGAAATACATCTTGAACCGCAATGGACGCGGAATGTGCAGAGCAAACTCTAGGAACTTTTTTATCATTTGTTCCGTTTTTATTTTTTTGTTTTTCCTTCGCGTCGGCTGCGGTCAACGATTTTTTTGATTGGTAAATTCCACCAGTTGCCGCAGCTTCGCCTTGGCTGCGCCGCTCTCCACCGCTGTACGGGCTTTGTTTACGCCCTGCTGCAGCGACTCTGCCACACCGGCAACATAAATCGCTGCGCCTGCATTGAGCAGCACGATATCCAGCGCCGGACCGGGCTGGTTATCCAGCACCGACAGCAACATGTCTCTGGACTGGTTGCTGTCTTGCACTTGTATGGTTTCGATGGCGCTGGTCTTCATGCCGAAATCTTCCGGTTTGATGGTGTACTCGGACACTTCGCCGCGCCTGAGTTCGCCCACCCGGGTTTCGCCGGCGATAGTGATTTCATCTAGCCCATCTTTGCCATGCACCACCAGCACGTGCTGGCTGCCGAGGCGCTGCAGCACTCGTGTCAGTACCCCGACAAGATCGGGGTGAAATACACCCAGTACCTGATTCTCCGCCCCGGCAGGATTGGTCAGCGGTCCCAGGATGTTGAACAGGGTGCGTACTCCCAGTTCACGCCGTACCGGTGCTGCATGTTTCATGGCGCTGTGAAAATTGGGGGCGAACATGAAACCCACACCAATTTCGCTGATGTCTTGCGCCACCTGTTGCGGTGTTTGATCGAGGTTGACACCGAGGGTTTCGAGCACATCGGCACTGCCAGACTTGCTCGAAACCGACCGGCCACCATGCTTGGCAACCCGCGCCCCGGCAGCAGCAGCGACAAAAACCGCAGCGGTGGAAATATTGAAAGTATGTGCGGCGTCGCCGCCGGTGCCGCAAGTGTCCACCAGATGTTGGCGATCTGCCACTTCCACCTTGGTGGCAAATTCGCGCATCACCTGCGCAGCGGCGCTAATTTCGCCGACGGTTTCCTTTTTCACTCGCAGCCCGGTGATGATGGCCGCGATCAGCACCGGCGACATCTCCCCGCGCATGATCTGGCGCATCAGCGAGAGCATCTCGTCATGCTGAATTTCGCGGTGCTCGATGATGCGGGCTAGCGCTTCCTGTGGTTTCATGAAAGGTTGCCCTTGTGATGCGCCCACTGCCACCATTGCCTATTGCTCAAGAAAATTCTCCAGCAGCTTGTGCCCATGCTCGGTCAAAATAGATTCGGGATGGAACTGTACGCCTTCAATCGCCAAAGTCTTGTGGCGTACACCCATGATTTCTCCATCTTCCGTCCAAGCGGTGATTTCCAGGCAATCCGGCAGGCTGTCACGCTCGATGACCAGAGAATGGTAACGGGTTGCAGTGAATGGGTTTGGCAAGCCGCGGAATACCCCTGTGTTGCTGTGAAAAATCGGCGAAGTCTTGCCGTGCATGAGTTGCCGGGCATGAACGATCTTGCCGCCAAAAGCCTGGCCTATGCTCTGGTGACCAAGACATACACCCAGGATGGGGATCTGGCCGCTGTAGCGCTCGATCATCGGCACCGACACACCCGCTTCATTGGGCGTGCAAGGACCTGGGGATATCACGATATGCGCGGGTTTGAGTCGTGCGACTTCATCCGGCGTAATTTCGTCGTTGCGGAATACCACCACCTCCTCACCCAGTTCGCCAAAATATTGCACCAGGTTGTAGGTGAAGGAATCGTAGTTGTCGATCATCAGCAGCATAGTTAACCCAGGACATGATTTACCAGGCATTCAGGTTGCATATCGTCAAACGATACGCACCATTCCTCGCATGGAAAGCCTGACAGCGCAGAGCGTCGGCAGCTCGCTATTATCTTTTGTCTGCATCAAGTAGACAAGAATAATACTGCATCGAAGCCAAAGTTCTCTACGCCTGTAATGACCTGATGCTGTGCACTGTCTGCCTGAGGAGACTTGCGTGCGACGAGCGTATTGCACAAGAAAACGCGGCTTCAACCTTACAGTTGAAGCCGCGTTGGGTTTATTACCACCCCGATGAGGACTTTTACTTCGAAGCTGTTGGCTTCTTGAGTTGTTTCATGACATCGTCGTCCCACTTGCCTTCAACGTTCATATGCGCAGCAGCTCCCAGCAACACTGCCTCGATCAGGTTATGGCTGAGATACACATATAACCCTGGCATGATGAACTCATACCCTGCCGCCACCGCTGAGCCGCCCGGAACCCACCAGGTCTCCTGATTGGTTAGGGGGGGATCGTTGAATGAACCGCCCACCCACACCAAGTCACCATGACCGCCAATCAGATGCGGGCGGGAATCGCGGTTTGCCTGGGCGTGAATGAACAGAACTTTCTCACCCACTTTTGCCGTGAGTGCATTCGGGCCGGTCAACGCACCTGCCGCGCCATTGAAGACAACATGGGTCGGGATAAGTCCCTTCGCCAGTTCCAGCATGTCGGCCATGCCTTCGAGAGGTTGTTTGTAAGTCTTGTATTTTCCATCCTTATCCTTGGGGATGTAAAAATCCTGCTCGCCGATGTAATAGGCCCGGTCATACTTCCATGGCTTGCCCTTATTGTCTGTCAGACCATTCTTGGGCAGCACCATGACGGCGCCATTCATCCCGGAAATGACGTGAA
The DNA here is from genome assembly GCA_030646695.1 of Nitrosomonadaceae bacterium. Taxonomy (GTDB): domain Bacteria; phylum Pseudomonadota; class Gammaproteobacteria; order Burkholderiales; family Nitrosomonadaceae; genus VFJL01. Next base: position 1,191 of record JAUSLF010000046.1, on the reverse strand, counting down.
ACGGTATCATGGTTCCACCTGGGGCGCAGTGATAGACAAATACGCCGGTCTTCATCGCTTTCCAACGTATTGTGACTTCTTCACCAGGTTGCACCAGGTTCAATGCCGCTCCGCCCAATGCACCGGTCGCCGCATGGAAGTCAGCGTTGTGCGCCATCGTGCTGGTCTTCGGATTGACCAGGGTGACTTCAACATAGTCACCCTCATGCACCACGATCATTGGACCGGGTACGGTACCGTTGAAAGTCAAGGCCCATACTTTTGTGCCAGCCGCATCAATTGTTATAAGTTTTTCTTCCATGGTCATGCGCACTTCCACAACCTTGGCGCCTTTAGAAACTTGATCATGCTTTGGCAAAAAGGGTGGGTTCACCAATTCCTGCTTTACTCTCGGCAGCTTATCGGCACTGGCTGACGCCGTTACTGACACAGCACCAAAACATAACAGTCCTAAGCCAACGACTGCCTGAACGACTTTATTCATGTCTCCCTCCATAGAGTTAATTATCGCGCATTTAAATGCGCCAATCCTGCCAGTACGCTTGATATGCTAACGCTTACTCTTCTGTTTCAAAGAGTAGTGGCAAATAAACTGTACATCATTAAGATGCGCTTGTCTATAACCCGTTTCTTGCAGATGTAACAGCCATTAATCGAACATGGCTTCAACTCGGGTAGGGGTTCTATCTGGAGGGGGCGGGATAGCCACCGGGTTTAAGGCGGCAGTCTCGATTGCCGTTTTGACAAAGGAAGCAGGTGACGGCGCACTTGTACAGCGAAACACAAGTTACGACAGAGAATAGAAAAAACGCGCGTTGCTCATTAATGAAAACAAAGCGCTCAAACAGCAAACTGAAATCTGTGGATCAGCCCATTACCTTCCCAGATAGTGGGCCGATCCACAGCAATAACCGTCAGGCTTAGGGGCGCGAACCCGAAAGCGGAAACGGCCAGCTGGAAGTCGGGCTGCTGATGTCCAGAGCAGATGTACTCGCCGGTTTTGCTGCAGCCTTTTTAGCTGGAGCAGCTTTCTTCTTTGGAGCAGCTTTCTTGGCTGGAGCAGCTTTCTTGGCCGGAGCAGCTTTCTTCTTTGGAGCAGCTTTCTTGGCCGGAGCAGCTTTCTTCTTTGGAGCAGCTTTCTTGGCCGGAGCAGCTTTCTTCTTTGGAGCAGCTTTCTTGGCCGGAGCAGCT
>JAUSLF010000037.1 GCA_030646695.1 Nitrosomonadaceae bacterium | reverse complement strand
AGGAATCAAGACAAAGAAGATGCTCATTATGATCAACTCAAGTTAGGTATGTGAGTCAGCGCCTTCAGGCGCTTCATATTTTTGCCCCTTTGAGGGGCTAACAAAGATAAACCCCCGGCTTTGCCGGGGGTAACTTAATTTCGATATTAAAGATTTGAAACTAATATCTGAGCTCAATAACATTCGGTTGAACCCAAGGTTTGATGGTGTATTTCACGACGATCTTAACGAGATTGAATTTATTTACGCTTTTTTGAATCCTGAAAGTGAGCACAACAAAGAGGTAATGGATAGGAAATTCAACCTAAATTTTGAGGGTGTAAGTTACGAATGTTATTTTGCCGAACCAACTGAAAGAATGCTTAAGTTAGCAAGCGGATTTGAGCGACTACCTTCCGATCCTTCACGCATATCTGTCTCACAAATTATCCCTTTCCGAGATTTTCAAAGGATTGATAAACTTCCCGAAAAGGTGAGGGAATATTTCAAAAACAAGATACCCAGAAATTTCTTCATAAAGACGGCCTCTCTTCCACACGGCGCAAATCTAGACCGTCTTGTTCGACATATTAATTTCCTTCTGGCTTACTATGATCGCTCATCGCCATTAATTTCTATTAATGAGCGTGAGGATGGTGGTTTGCCTGAAGACTGCAAGCCAATTCGACATATCGATGATTCGTTTCCGCAATACCTTTCAATAAATTCAATAGATGACATCATCTTGAAGCTGATTGAGGTTGCTCGAGGTGGCCAGTCTAGATTTTCTTTTCTGTATTACTACCAAGTATTCGAATTCGCTGGGTATCACTATGTTGATGAAAACATTAAAAAAGCCCTGCGGCACCATCTGAAAGATCCTGCGCTTATTAATTGTGGTGAAGAAAAGATATCTGAGCTTTTTTCAATCTTTAGCGAGGCCAGTTACAACGATGATGTAAAAATGAAAAAAGTAATTGAAGAGTATTGTGATCCCTCGGTTGTATGGAAAGAAATTGAAAACGACAAAGAATTCTTTTGCCAAGAACACAGTTTCCAAGGGGGATTTGAACTAAAGCCCATGATCGCAACCGACACTACTGCTGCCACATGGAAAACGATGTGGATGCCCAAGTTATATGATCAGCTAACGAAAGTAAGAAACTCGTTAGTGCATGCAAGAGAGCGTAGAGAAAATAAAGTCATTCTTCCCACTAAGGCCAACAATAAAATACTCAGCCACTATATCCCTGTGATTGCTAGAGTTGCTGAACAAGTTGCACTGAAGGCTTGAACAACGGAACAATTAGAACGCAACTAAAGGAGTCAGGTTCCGAATTATCTCTCGGTCAGTGATAATCCTCTTCCCGCTGCTGACGTACCGCAAGGATGGTCACGGTCTTCGCATTTTCGATATCAAACAAGGCGACATAGCCTGTGCTGCCAAAGGGGATGAGCAATTCGCGCAGGCTCCGTGTGTCTTCAAAATAATTAAAGGGGTCAGGTTCGAAATGGTTTCAGGATGTCACGATGGAAATAAAGAAGATCAATTCGCGCAGGCCGCGTGTGTCTTCAGGAATTCAACATGTCCCGTGCTCTGAAGGTCTGGCCGTTGCTCACCGGCACGCTGCGTTATGAGAAGACCATCTCGACCCGCAACCGCGGCCATGGCCAGTTCATCGAGGCGCCGATTCTAGCCTATCTGATCGAGACACAGAATGGCCGTATCCTCTACGATGCGGGCTGAATTAAAGGGGTCAGGTTCGAAATAGTTTCAGGATGTCACGATGGAAATAAAGAAGATCAATTCGCGCAGGCTCCGTGTGTCTTCAGGAATTCAACATGTCTCGTGCTCTGAAAGTCTGGCCGCTGCTCACCGGTACGCTGCGCTATGAGAAGACCATTTCGACCCGCAACTGTGGCCACGGCCAGTTCATCGACGCGACGATTCTCGCCTACCTGATCGAGACGCCGAACGGCCGCATCCTCTACGATGCGGGTTGCCACTACCGCAAGCTGGCCGATCCCACTTTGCGCGTTAAGTATTTCGACCGGGTCTTAATAGGGTCAGCTTCAAATAATCTTCCAAAGAAAATTATGGAGTGAAAGGGTCCAAGAAAAACAATCCAAAGTTGTCCCTGCCGGCTGGTACTGGCGTGCCGCTTGGGCAGAACGCGCAAGGCAAGAACGAGCGTGCCGTCTTTCCCGGAATTCGGCAAAGGCAAGAATCGACATTGACTGGGGTGAAGCGGTCAAGGATACTGCGGGTTGTGCGGTTGGATTTTCTCTTCTTAATCGGAGGCTGATGATGCGAACGATCGTTCTTTCCAGCATAGCGCTTAGCGTGATGCTCGTGGCGGGAACCGCAGCGGCTCAAACGCCGCCGATGCAATGGTGGCCCGCCGTGTCCAGTACGAGCATCGTGAGCGGTCTGAGTTCGACGGCCCCGGTGCGTGTGCCCATCACCACGGATCCAGGCGATTCCGTGCGGAAGTTCGCGCTCGCCGGGATCCGTGCTTGGGAGAAGAATAACGATCCATGCGGCTTGGAGTTTTACGCGCACAAGCTCGATCCGGCTGCACTTGGATTCGGAGGCGCAGCGTGGACCCGGGACGCGGCGTGCAATGCAGGAGGGATCCTGCCCAAGAAGGCAGTCCTGCCCGCCGGGGAGTTCGTGAATGCCATCCAAGTCTGCATGAACGGCAGGACCGGAAACGATGCCGTACTGAAGGGTGTTCGGCTCTTCGGAGTTCGGTTCGATGAGAACGGCCGCTCGCAGCGTGGTGCGGAGGAGAGTTTTAGCCGACCCAATTGCAAGACGTGGGATCGCCACATCGCATCATGCGGTGCCGATCGGGTTGCCACGGCAGTGTTTGTGCATACCGGCCCCCGCGGGGTCCGTGGGCTCAGTCTAGAATGCCACAGCGTGTATCCTTTGGCTACGGAGCCACCGAAAGTCGGTGCCGCGATTGGCCCTTCGGGTTTCGATGCAGCCAATGGCGGCAAGATCTCCGTCATGGTTAACATGTGGAATGTCTTCGGCGAAACCTTTACCACACCTCCAATCAGGGTTGATATGCGCGGCGATGGCCGTCCCGGAGCCGGCAGGTGCTCTGGCTCGCCCGCCGATATACCCCGAGGTATGGTCTTGAGCCCGGAATCGGATATAAATAATAAGCAGCAAGTACGGATCGACTTCGTGTGCTCATGGGCGGACATTGCCATGAGCGCCGGCTGCGAGTCCGTTGCGACACCTACTTATATCGCCGGCCAGCACTGCCGCGCGATGCTCGACCTCACCGTGGACGGGCGCGTTTCGTCGAGTATCGAGGGGGAATTTAATCGGATCGGCAATCCGCTGCCCTGACACAAAGAGGTCAGCATCAATTTGAAAACTTTGTGTACCGTTTTCATAGCCCGCGTATAAGCCGATAAAGCGCAGGCTCTGTGTGTCTGCAGGAATTCAACATGTCTCGTGCTCTGAAGGTCTGGCCGCTGCTCACCGGCACGCTGCGCTATGAGAAGACCATTTCGACCCGCAACTGCGGCCACGGCCAGTTCATCGAAGCGCCGATTCTCGCCTACCTGATTGAGACGCCGAACGGCCGCATTCTCTACGATGCAGGCTGCGACTACCGCAAGCTGGCCGACCCTGCCTTGCGCGCACAGTATTTCGACCCGATGTGCCCCCGGATCGAAGCACCCAACATGCAGGAGCAGCAGCGCATCCCGCGCTACTTGGCTCGACTGGGACTGGCGCCCTCTGATATCAACGTGGTCTTTGTCGGCCATCTGCACTTTGACCATGCCGGCGGCATCTGCGACCTGCCGGGTTGCGAGGTGCATGTCCACGCTGATGAACTCTCCGCTGCACGTACCGGACTGGACGGCGGCGTGTTTGCCGACGAGCTGGCCGCTGCGGATCAATGGCATTTGCAGAGCGGTGAATACAGCGTCGCGCCGGGCGTGCAGGCCATCGCCAGCCCGGGCCATACTGCAGGCCATATGTCGCTGCTGATTGAGCTACCCAAAGGCCGGCCAGTGATCCTCTGCGGAGACGCCGCCGATCTGACCGAAAATCTGTCCGAGGAAATCGCCCCCGGTTGCTGCTGGCAGGATAACGCAGCACTGGCGCTTGCCAGCATTCGCAAACTCAAGGCTCTCGCCCGTGCTGAAGATGCCGAACTCTGGCCCAATCACGACATGGCATTCTTTCATGGCTTGCCGCAATTTCCGGCGTGGCGGGACTGAGGTTTTTCTGATGCCATCCGATATCCCTGCTGACCTCATCGCCCGTTATCGCGCGGCTGACTACCGGGCAGGGTCTGATTCTGCTGCGATCATGCTGCGTATCGATCAGTACTCCGAGTCCTTGTCACAGTTGTTTGCGGCGTCAGGCCAGCAATGTGCAGTCTTCATCACTGCCTGCAATCCGGGCAGCCAGCCCTGTAGTCTTGAGATGAATCGGGCGGCACATACACGTCTGCGCGATGAGTTAAGCCGTCATGCCAGCCAGGTCATCGAAGGAACGGGTTCTGACCCATCCGGCGCATGGCCGCCGGAGCAGAGTTTGCTCGCGCTCGGGGTAGACCTCGCTACAGCCCAAGCGCTGGGCAGGCAGTTCGGACAGAACGCTATCGTGTGGGCTGGTGCGGATGCCATCCCCAGACTGGTTCTGCTGCGCTGATGCTATGGTAAAGAATCTCTTGATTCCTGGATATTGACCATGCGCCGCTGGTTTTTTATCGGAATGTTGTCGTGCCTGATCGCCATGATCGCTGTCATCATCGGCATTGGCGAAGTGATGACGGGGCCGGCATCGACCGCTGTGGAGTCGCTGTCATCCGATTTTCCGGTCGAACCGGTGCAGATTCCTCTCAACGCCGATTCCAGCGTGCACGGCTGGCTGGCACGGGGTGCCCGCAGTGGCGGCATTGTCTTGCTGGTTCATTCAATCCGCAGCAACCGACTTGAGATGCTGAGCCGGGCGCGGTTCCTGAACAGGCAAGGGTACGGCGTTCTGCTGATCGATCTGCAGGCGCATGGCGAGACACCCGGGAAGCGAATCACCTTTGGTCTCCGCGAATCGACGGATGTGGAAGCTGCCGTGGCCTTTCTGAAAAAGACTTTTCCATCAGAACGGCTTGCGGCCATCGGCGTCTCGCTGGGTGCGGCCGCCATTGTGCTCGCGAAACATTCGTTGAAACTCGACGCAGTGGTGCTCGAATCGCTGCACCCGACCATCGAGGAAGCCGTCGAGAACCGATTAAAACTTCATCTGGGAGAATATGGGCCGGTACTGCTGCCGCTGGTGCTGGCGCAGTTGGCGTTTTACCTGGATGTCCCCATCGACGAGCTGGATCCCATCACCCGTATAGGCGATCTCAACGCGCCGTTGCTGCTAATTGCGGGGAGCGCCGATGAGCACACGAAAGTACCGGAAACCGAACGGCTGTTTGCCGCCGCCCGGCAACCGAAAGAAATCTGGATTGTCCCCGGCGCGGGTCACTTCAATATGCACTCTTATGCAGGTAGGGAATATGAGGAGCGCATATCTGATTTTCTCGACCAGCACCTCCGCTGAGAAGATCGGTGCACCGCTCAGGCGCGGAAACAGCCGGGAGGATCTGCGATTTATCTATGACTGGTGCCGACAGAAGGAGTCGAACCCTCGACCTTCTGATTACAAATCAGCTGCTCTACCAACTGAGCTATGCCGGCGCGGGTGCAATTATAGAGACTGGGAGGCGAGGGGGCAAACCTGGGAAGACGTGATGAAAAATAACCCGGAATTATTTGATGACCTGGAAGCGTTGCTTGCCGCCGCTGGCGGGCGAAGGGCCGGGTGATGCAGGCTGCGGCTTGTCCGGATTCTTAACAGCAGTGGTTGCGGCTTGCGTTGCTGTTTCCGTTTCGAGCGGGAACAGCATGCCCTGCGCAGTTTCCTTGGCGAATATTCCCTTGACTGCACTCATCGGCACTGATATCTCGCGCGAGACGCCATTAAAGCGCGCAGAAAACTGGATCACATCGTTGCTTAGCTTAAGGTGGTGCGCTGCACTGTGGCTGATATTGAGCGTGATCTCGCTGTTATTTGCATATTCCATGGGTACACGGGTCTGGGCATCTATTTGTACCGACAGGTAAGGTGTGAGATTGCTGTCTGTACACCACTCATGAATGGCGCGGATGAGATAGGGCTTGGTGGAAAGCTCTTTCACTTGCGCATTGCTTTCTCGGAAGCAGTCAACGCATCAATGAATGCGGGTCTGCTGAACAGGCGCTCAGCGAATTTCAGCAGTGGCGCGGCCTGTTTGGGGAGTTGGATGCCATAGTGATCCAGCCGCCACAGCAGAGGGGCAATCGCCACATCAAGCATGGAAAATTCATCGCCCAGCATGTATTTCTGTTTGGTGAACACGGGTGCGATCATGGACAGATTGTCGCGTATCAGCACACGTGCTTTGTCCGACGTTTTCTGGTTGCCATGTTCGATTGAATCAATATGGCAGAAAAGTTCCTGCTCGAAGCGATGCAGGAATAACCGCGCGCGCGCGCGCATTACCGGGTCGGCAGGCATCAGTTGCGGATGGGGGAAGCGGTCATCGATGTACTCATTGATGATATTTGATTCGTACAGAATCAGGTCGCGCTCCACCAGTATCGGCACGCGGCCATTGGGGGTCATTACTGCCAGATCCTCGGGCCGGTTGTGCAGATCGACATCAATGATCTGAAAATCCATGCCTTTCTCGTACAGCACGATACGGCAGCGGTGGCTGAACGGGCAGGTGGTGGCTGAATACAGCGTCATCATGATCGATCGATTCCCAGCGGGGCGTGGAGCACAGGCAGTAGGTAATTAATGAACGTCTCTCCAGTATTCATGCTTCAGAGCATAGGCTAGTCCCAGCATGAAGAACAGGAAGAGCATCACAACAATCCCCAGTTGTACTCGGTAGGCGGCCGCTGGCTCGCCCAGGTAGACCAGATAGTTCACCAGATCGGCGACCTGCTTGTCGAATTCCGTTTTGGAAAGTGTGCCTGGCTTGCTCAGTTCCAGCTTTTTCGCTTCATGTTTGCCGCCATGGCCATCATCAACCATTTCCACCTTGAGCAATTGCTCCCCTTGCAACTGGTAAAATACATGGGGCATGGCGGCTCGGTCGAACACCAGATTGTTCCAGCCGGTGGCGGTGGAGTCATCACGATAGAACTGACGCAGATAAGTATAGAGCCAGTCGGCGCCACGGGAACGGGCGATCACCGATAGATCAGGCGGGGGTACACCGAACCATTGTTTTGCTTCCTTTTTCACCATGGCGGTGTGCATGAGTCCGCCAGGCTTCTGTCCGGTGAAGATAAGGTTATCGCTGATTTGTTTTTCGCTGAGTCCCAGGTCGCGCAATCGGTTGTAGCGCATATAGTCGGCGCTGTGGCAAGTCAGACAATAGTTGACGAAGGTCTGCGCACCGCGTTGCAGAGAAAGCTTGTCGGTTGTCTGGATCGGCGCGTGATCAAGTTTTACTTCTACACCAGCGGCAAATGCGGTGAGTGGAAGCAGACATAAAACGAATAAAATATTTTTTATTTTCTTCATTCTGACACTCTTGTAGGCTCAGGCTTGGTTTTATCTATCTTGCTGTACCACGGCATCAGAAGAAAGAACGCGAAATAGATTACCGTGAATATTTGCGCTAGCGTTGTATAGAGGGGCGTAGGAGTCTTTGTGCCCAGCCAGCCGAGCACAAAAACACTGATGACGAAAAGTGTGAGCGCAATCTTGAAATAAGACCCTTTGTAGCGGATCGATTTCACTGGGCTGCGATCCAGCCAGGGCAGCAAGCAGAAGATGGCGACCGAACCACCCATCAGTATGATGCCCCACAGTTTTGCATCGATCCCGAGAAAGTTGACAGTGGCCGCCCGCAGCATCGAATAGTAAGGCGTGAAATACCATACTGGGGCGATATGATCGGGTGTCTGCAACGAATTGGCAGGGACGAAATTGTTGTACTCGAGGAAATAGCCGCCCATTTCCGGGGCGAAGAATATAATCCCAAAGAATACGATCAGGAAACCCACCACTCCAACAATATCTTTCACCGAGTAGTAGGGGTGGAATGGAATTCCATCTACCGGAATGCCCGTTTTGGGGTCCTTGTTCTTTTTGATTTCAATGCCATCGGGGTTATTCGAGCCGACTTCGTGCAGTGCCAGTACATGGACTACCACCAGTGTCAGTAGCAGGATCGGCAGTGTCACGACGTGGTATGCAAAGAAGCGATTGAGCGCCGCGTCGGAAAGCATATAGTCGCCCATGATCAAGTCTTTCAGCGGCTCCCCGATTACCGGAATGGCGCCCACCATGCTCAGGATTACCTGCGCACCCCAGAACGACATCTGTCCCCACGGCAGAATATAGCCGGTAAACGCCAGCATCATCAGGACGAAAAAGATCATCATGCCGATTAGCCACAGAAGCTCTCGTGGCTTGCGGTAGGAGCCGTACATCATGCCGCGGAACATGTGCAGATAGACCACCACAAAAAACATGGAAGCGCCAGTGGAGTGCATGTAGCGGATCAGCCAGCCGAAATCCACGTCACGCATGATGTATTCCACCGAGGCAAATGCCAGGCTGGCATCCGGCTTGTAGTTCATGGTGAGGAAAATGCCGGTGAGGAGTTGGTTCACCAGCACCAGCATCGCCAAGGAGCCAAAGTAGTACCAGAAATTGAAGTTTTTTGGTGCGTAGTACTCGGAAAGATGTAACTTCCATTTGGCGGTTACAGGAAGGCGCTCATCTATCCAGTCCATCAGCTTGCCCATTTTATGCGGTCTCCTTGCTGTCAGCCCCGATTAGCAAGAGGCTATCGCTTAAATATGTGTGGGGTGGAATAATCAGGTTAGTGGGCGCAGGCAGGTTTTTGTAGACGCGGCCAGCAAGGTCAAATTTGGAACCATGGCATGGGCAGAAAAACCCGCCCAGCCAATCGGAACCCAGATCTGCAGGAGCAATATCTTTGCGAAATATGGGGGAGCATCCCAAGTGAGTGCAAACCCCTTCCGTTATCAGAATTTCCGGTTTGATCGAACGTGTCGGGTTTTGTGCGTATTTGGGTTGCTGATCTTCTCTTTCCGACTTGGGGTCGGCCAGCAGGGGGTCAAGTTTAGTGAGGTTAGCCAGCATCTCAGGGGTGCGTTTCAATATCCACACTACCCTGCCGCGCCATTCCACCGTCAGCAGCATGCCCGGCTCCAGTTTGCTGATGTCAACCTCAACTGGCGCACCTGCTGCTTTGGCTCGCTCGCTGGGCATCATGCTCAAAACAAAGGGTGTCGCCCAAGCAACGCATGCGACCCCACCCGCTACCGAGGTAGCGGCGATCAGGAAACGCCTCCTGCCATTCATTCCATTTTTGTTCCAAGCATCTGCCATATCGTGCAGTTCCCTTGCAGGTCCGGTCCGTAGTGTTAGTTAACAAATTTGAAAAACGCGCAATTCTATCACAATGTGTATTGAGAAATAAATCCCAAAACTAAACATATTTCAGCATGAGGGGTGCAAATTTTGGCGGCGTTGTCTTTGCTGTCATCAGGCTCTCATTTAACAGGCGGTTACAGGTCGTTCAAGGAAGAGTGGCAGTACGATTTACACCCATCTATTCTCCGGGGACTACCTTTCGGCAAAAACTGCAGCGATTGGGCCGTTTCCCAGTTCCCGCAAGATTTTCCTGCTGAATGGAATTTCTCATGATTTGCTCAATAGACCGGCGCACAGGAATATCCACGCTGACAGTATGGAGAACAGGGGTTTTCGGGGGTAGATTTGGAGTGTTTAAACCCGCGCAAATTTCTTGACAGGTTTTAGATGAAGCGTTAGGCTACGCGGGTCGTTGGAATGGGCTATTCTGGTTGTCTGAATAGGTCAACAGGTCAAACGGCCACGAACAATATAACAACTACGTAACAACTACGGAACAA
>JAUSLF010000050.1 GCA_030646695.1 Nitrosomonadaceae bacterium | reverse complement strand
GTCATGCGCCCTTACCTTGAAAGCGTAACTGCATGAGCCGCAATCTGGCTGCCTCGATCCGCGCCCGTCTGAAACAGCACGCAGATGTGACCTGCCCCCTCCCAGCCGTACTGACCTGCCCCCTGCCAGCCGTACCAACGTAAATTCCAGAAAGTCCGTCAACTAGGAGAATGACGGATATGAGAACCAGCAAATACAGCGAAGAGCAAATCATCGGCTTTTTGAGGCAGGCCGAGGCCGGCATGCCAGTCAAAGAACTTGGCCGCAAACACGGCTTCAGTGATGCCAGCTTCTACAAGTGGCGCGCCAAGTACGGCGGCATGGACGTCAGCGAGGCCAAGAGGCTGCGCGAGTTGGAGCTGGAGAACGGCAAACTCAAGCGGCTGCTGGCCGAGGCCCACCTGGACATCCATGCCCTCAAGAGCGTCTTTGGCACAAAGCGCTAGCCCCACAAGACAAACGCCTGGCGATCAGCAGCATGGTGAGCCACCACAAGCTTTCTGAACGCCACGCCTGCGCCCTTGTGGGGCTAAGCCGAGACAGTTACCGCCATCCCATCGTGCCCAGTACCTTGAACCAGGAATTGCTAGGTCGGATCGTGCAAACCGCGCATGAGCGCAGGCGTTGGGGCTACCGCATGATTCACGACGTGCTGCGCCCCGAATACCCCGGCATCAACCACAAGCGTGTTTACCGGCTCTACAGCCAAGAGGGATTGGCCATCAGGAAACGCAAGAAGACCAAGCGCGTCGGGGTGCGCGTGCCGCTAGTGGCTGCCACCGCCATCAACCAGACCTGGAGCATGGACTTCGTCAGTGATGCCATTGCCCGGCCGGGTGTCATCGCCCGGCGCATCAAATGTCTGACGGTGGCTGACGACTTCAGCCACGAGTGTGTGGATATCACGGCGGACTTTGGCATCGGCGGCCATTACGTCACGCGCCTCTGTTAGACAGGGCCGCCCAGTTCAGGGGCTACCCACAGGCAGTCAGGACGGACAACGGGCCGGAATTGATCAGCTGGGCTTTTATGACCTGGGCACAAAAACATGGTGTTGAACACCTACTGATCCAGCCAGGCAGCCCGACACAAAACGCCTACATCGAGAGTTTCAATGGCTCCTTCAGGGACGAATGCCTGGACGAGAACTGGTTTGAATCACTGGACCCCAGGCACGCCAGACAATCCACCAATGGAGAAAGGACTACAACGAGATCAGACCGCACAGCAGCATCGGGGGGATACCGCCCGCCCAATTCGCCGCGCTGAATCGCCAGTTAACTGGCGATTCAGCGCGAACACCCAGCAATCAGGAAACCATCAAGTAAGCTTGCAAACTTCGGGCTTCTGGAAAATTGATTGGTACGGCTGGAAGGGGGCAGGTCAGGGGAGTCCATATATGACATTAGAGCTCGCCTCAGCCGACTTCACTCGTCGATCTCCTGTTGTACACGCTGTATAAGCCCGAGGACATCGCGACAGAGCGCCATGACGGGAGTCCCTTTACCACGCGTACTTCCGAAGTGATAGTCCTCTGGCAGTGAGGGGCCAGTCGCCATCAGCGAAAGCGGATAGTAATGCGTGCTCTTCTTGCGGAAGTCGTAGAGCTGCTTGGTGAGTGGAACGAGACCCCCTGTCTTAACGAAGTTGGGCCTCTTTGCGTCACGCATGACGTTAACGTACCTACGCAGTACTTCCAAGGCTTGCGAATCCTCTACCGGCTCTCCCGTTTCATGGTCGTTGAAACGGAAATACGCGGTGAGAGATGAAGACTCAAAGAAGCTGTATGCGGCATTCAAGAAAGCCGCCACAAGCCAGCGAAACCGGTCTCGTTCGGTCTGCTGGGATAGCAAGTCGAAAAAGAACTCGCACTCTCTGAGCTTGTCGCGCGGGTCCGGAATCGCATCGAGGTCGAGTAGGCTTAGCCACTCATTAAAGTCGAAAGGGGGCGAATCAGCCATTGTGCGAGCTCTAACGCAGAGTTCACCGGCGGCCATGTGTAGCATGGATATCCGTGTGCAACGATAAGTTAGAACGCTATTCTTCACGGCTTTTACTTAGCTCAAGGGAGCTGAAGCGTTCACACAGCTTTTCCCAAAATTCCTCTTCAGTGAACTTGCATGCTATTTAAAAGGGCCAATAAAAACTCTGTATAAACCGAGGGCAACCATTACTAGAAGAAGAACCGTCCAAATATTCCAAAATCCTGTGGGTTCAGATGACATTGGGGATTTGGTACGAGTTTTTTTAGGAGATGAGTTCGGATTTAACGTAGGACGACGCATATGGTTTTGGTGCGAATCGTTAGGAGGATTGAACCTAGGGTCCGTCGAAATTCTATTGAATATTTCCATTAAAGCAGGATTGCTTCTGACGGCTTCTTCAAGTTCTGCCGGTGATTGATTACTTCCAGAGGCGTACTCGCAGAATATCTGCCCTACA